>JAYVDN010000615.1:0-5058 GCA_043749385.1 Polaromonas sp. | reverse complement strand
CCGCGCGGTCGAACCCGGCGGCAATCACAGTCTCAAGGCTTTCATCGTTTTCCATGTAGCGCTCCAAAATCGCATCCAGCACCTCGTAGGGCGGCAGGCTGTCCTGGTCTTTCTGGTCGGCGCGCAGCTCAGCGCTGGGCGGGCGGGTGATGATGCGCTCGGGGATGGGGTTGGCGCAGGTACCGTAGGGGTCATGCGCGTTGCGCCACCAGGCCAGTTTGAAGACTGTCGTTTTGGCCACGTCTTTGATCACCGCAAAGCCGCCAGCCATGTCGCCATACAGGGTGCAGTAGCCAGTGGCCATCTCGCTCTTGTTGCCAGTGGTCAGCACGATCGAGCCAAATTTATTCGAGAGCGCCATCAGCAAAGTACCGCGTATGCGGGCCTGGATGTTTTCTTCGGTCGTGTCCTCTGCCAAACCCCTGAACTCGCCGGCCAGCGAGGCTTTGAAGGCTTCGAACTCGGGCACGATGGAGATCTCGTCGTAGCGCACGCCCATGCGCGTGGCCATCTCGCGCGCGTCGATCCAGCTGATGTCTGCTGTGTAGGGGCTGGGCATCATCACGGTGCGCACTTTGTCTTTGCCCAGAGCGTCCACCGCAATGGCCAAGACCAAGGCCGAGTCAATGCCACCCGAGAGGCCTAGCAAGATGCTGGGAAAGCCGTTTTTGCCCACATAGTCGCGCACGCCCATCACCAAAGCGTCCCACAGGTCAGCTTCGTCGGTACGCGCGGGTTGCTTGGTTGCTATGATCTCTATAGCTGCTCCCGCGATATTCTGTTGGGCTGCAGTTCGTTTTACTTCAAAAATAAAGCTGTTTTCAACAAAACTGGGGGCATTTCCGGCTAACGAGCCATCGGCGTTTAAAACAAAGGATGCGCCGTCAAATACCACCTCGTCCTGCGCCCCTACCAAGTGGGCAAACACCACAGGCAGGCCGGTATGCAACGCGCCCTGCTTCATGCGCTCGACCCGTTCGCCGCTTTTGCCTACATGGAAGGGCGAGGCATTGATAACAGCCAGCAGCTCGGCCCCGGCCTCTTTGGCCAACTGGCCCGGCTCGTCAAACCAGGCGTCTTCGCAGATCAGCAGGCCAATGGAAATGCCCTCCACCTGGAACACGCACACGCCCTGCCCGGGCGTGAAGTAGCGCCGCTCGTCAAACACCTGGTAGTTGGGCAGCTCGCGCTTGGCATAGGTCTCCAGCTTGCGGCCCTCGCTCAGCACGCTGGCGGCATTGAAGCGGCGCTGCACCGCCGTGCTCTTGGTGCGCGTGTCACCCCCCGTGGGGTGGCCTACGACGACGTGCAAACCATTTAACCCCGCCAGCTCACGGGCCACGGTATTCAGGGCATCATCGCAGGCGGTGATAAAGGCGGGGCGCAGCAGCAGGTCCTCGGCCGGGTAACCGCAGATCGACAATTCAGGCGTGAGCACCAGGCGCACACCCTGAGCGTAGGCCGCACGGGCGGTGGCGATGATCTTGGCGGCGTTACCGGCCAGGTCACCTACGGTAAAGTTGAGCTGCGCTACGCAGATTTTTAATGACATGAAAAACACACACACCGTTCGGGCTGAGCTTGTCGAAGCCCCGTATCCATGGGCCATGCGTCTGCACCAGGCACGACCCTCCAACAAGCTCAAGGGAAACAGGGAGTCGCATGCAGTCACTTGATTATGTCATCCGCGTCCACACCTCGCCGCTGGAGGTAAATGCCGCGCAATGGAACGCCCTGCTCGCCGCCAGCGACGCGCCCACGCCCTTTATGCGCCACGAGTACCTGGCCGCCCTGCACCGTAGCGGCTCAGCCTGCGCCGCTACCGGCTGGCAGCCACAGTTTGTCAGCCTGTACAACGCGCAAGAGACTGAGCTGCTGGCCAGCGCGCCGATGTATGTGAAAGACCACTCCTACGGCGAATATATCTTCGACTGGGCTTGGGCTAGAGCCTATCAAGAGCACGGCCTACGCTATTACCCCAAGGCCGTGGTGGCGGTGCCCTACACGCCGGTTCCAGGCACCCGATATCTATGTCAAAACGCGCTGCAAGCCAATAGAATATCGCGGGAGCAGCTATTATTTTGCAAGCAACAAAAACTCTCCTCCTTGCACGCGCTGTTCATATCCGATGCGGACAAAACCAGCTGCGATACCCAAGAACTCATGGCGCGGCAAACCGTGCAGTTCCATTGGACGAATGCAGCCCCCACGCTGGCCACTGCGTGTGCTGCGCTGCCCCCCGAGGGGGCGCGTTTTGCCTTGGGGCGGCCCGGCGGCGAAACAGGCACCCACGCTTTATCGGGCGAGCCCTACGGCAGCTTCGACCATTACCTGGCCACCCTAGCCCAAGACAAACGCAAAAAAATCCGCGCAGAGCGCCGCAAAGTAGCCACTGCGGGCATCACCTGGAAAACCAGCGAAGGCGCAACCATCACTGCCAGCGAGTGGGACTTTTTCTACCGCTGCTACGAGCGCACCTACCTGGAGCACGGTAACGCCCCCTACCTCACCCCCGCGTTCTTTGAGGCCATGGCCAACACCATGCCCGAAAACTGGGTCATGTTCACCGCCATGCACAGCGGCCAGCCCATAGCCTGCAGCCTGATAGCCGTGCAGCCGCTGGAAAAAATAGCCTACGGCCGCTACTGGGGTGCGCTAGGCCGCGTAGACAGCCTGCACTTTGAGGCCTGCTACTACCAGCCCCTGGACTGGTGCATCCAAAACGGCTACCAGCGCTTTGAAGGCGGCGCCCAAGGCGAACACAAAATGGCCCGTGGCCTGCTGCCCGTCGTCACCCACAGCGCCCACTGGCTGGCCCAGCCGCAATTTGCCGACGCAGTAGCCCGATTTCTAGAGCGCGAAGGCGCGGGGATTGAAAGCTACATGGAGCATTTGGAGGGGCGCAGCCCGTTTCGGGGCACTTATTGATTTTTCGGAAATGATGACGAGAGATGACTCGTTTATCTTGACGCGGCTTTGCCGGGCAGCGCAAACTGATTTCGCCATAGTAAATGGTTGCGCTATTCAATGTCGTGCCTCTGGCCGATACGCATGCGCGTGCGGCTTTTACCTGCGGCGTGCCTGCGCTCGACCGGTACTTGCACCAACAGGTGTCACAAGCCATGCGCAGGCGAGTGACCTAGTGTTTTGTGGCGGTAACGCAGGGTGGTGAAGTTGCGGGATATTACACGCTGGCATCTACCAGCGTGGCGCTGCCCCATTTGCCCCCAGCACTCGCCAAAAAATTACCACGCTACCCGCTGGTACCTGCGGTGCGCATAGGGCGCTTGGCTGTGGGCAGCGCGCACCGGGGCACGGGGCTGGGCGCTGCATTATTGGTCAACGCATTGCAGCGCTGACCCTGTTGATTCCTATGGCCAGTGTCGCGAAGCTCGTGCCATCGTGAGCCGCCTCAGCCCTCAGTCGCTGCTTTTCTCTCCACCGCCAAGTAGCGTTGCAGCCATGCGTGCCCCACTCCCGCGCGGGCCCACTACTTGAATATGGTCACTCCTAATTAAATAGCTGCCCCCGCGATATTTTATTGGCCTACAGCACGATTGATGCCTTGAAAATGGTTCAAAATGGCCTATTTGGCGGCCTCCAGGGGCTCTGGTGGGTTGACAATCCGCTTTGAGCCGCCAATTCGCCCGTTTTAGGTCATTTTTAATATACTAATCGGGCTACAGCCCTTTAGAATATCGCGGGAGCAGCTACTGGATTGATAGTGCCTAGTCTTCTGCATGCTGCTGTTTTGTGGGTCTTTGGCCAGCGCAGCCGCGTTTGGTGCGAAGCCTGAGCAGTCTCAGCTATTAGCCGCTTGCCTCAAAGTCGCAATTTCCTTTTGCAGCCCCGCATGCACCACACCCAAGGTTTGCATGGTCATGTTGGCGTGGCGCACGCGCTGGGCCAATATTTTGAGCAAGCCGGCCATGAGCTGTGCAGCGGCTACGGGCTGGGTCTCCAGCATCAGGCTCATCTGTTCTCGGGGCAGCACGGCCACATGCATGTCTGTGTCGGCTGTACAGGTGGCAGAGTGCGGCTCGCCATCGATAAAGCCTACCTCGCCCATCAGATGGCCGGGCACAGCACGCCGGTGCACCATGGTGTCGATGCTGTTGACCAACTGCGAACTGAGGGTGGCTTGGCCGCTGACGACCAGCATCAGGTAACCGATGTTGTCCTCGCCTTGCCGCATGAGCACTTGGCCTTTGGCAAATTCGCGCATGGCCATCAGCTCGACAATGCGCATGGCTTGCGTGCGCGGCATGCCTGCAAACGCAGTGTCTGAGCTGAGCAAATCTGCGATTTTCCCCAAGGTATAAGTCTGTACATCGGCCATGGAAGGCGGGTTACTTTCTGTAATGTGTGTATTACGCCACATCTGGCTCCATTATTGTAGGGATAAAACCCCATCTACGCTTGTAAAACTCGTGGGGAGATGGCGTAGATGCACTCTTGCGCTCCAGTTTTAATAGCTTCTTGCGCAATATACTAAAGGGATAGAACTCAAAAATAACTATAAAGTACTCTTAATGAGGTAGACAGATGTAAACAACAAAAGGGCTGGAACCGCCCTGCACCGACACAAATAGACTAACCCGTAAATTCGCCAAATACTTCATACTCTGGCCATGAGCAGTATTGACATTCAGCGCCCGCTATCTATCCCGCAGGTTTTGGTGATAGACGACCACACCCTGTTTCGCACTGGTATGCGGATGATTTTGCAGTCCTTCCCCGGCATGGGCCGCGTGCTGGAGGCGGCCTCGGTGATGCTGGCCAGGGAGCATGAAGGCCATAAGGTGGATATTATTTTGCTGGACATTCAAATGCCCGGCATCAACGGCTTGGACGGCATGGGCATGCTGCGCAGCATGTTTCGCCACGCCAAGGTGGTGTTTGTATCGGCCAGCGTGTCGGGCGACGCTATTCTTGACGCAGAGCAGCGCGGGGCCGATGGGTTTTTGCCCAAGTCAGCCAGCGCGCATCATATTTTCAACGCCATGAGCACCGTACTCGCAGGCGGCAAGTGCTTTCCTACGCTGCTGGGACATAACC
>JAYVDN010000614.1:0-2362 GCA_043749385.1 Polaromonas sp. | reverse complement strand
GGAATTGATTGGCAGGCAAGCAAGGTGCCGCCCGCGCTGAGCTTTGGGGCGTCAAATTGATCAGTGCACCAGCCAGCAGCCAGACCTTGCGTGCACGCGGTACCACGGCGCGCTGGGTGACGGAGTCCAGCCCACGCCGCGCTACCTCGTGGCCGATCTCTGCGTACAAGTAGCGTGCCGCATTGATACCGGGGCGGCACGCCAACGGCAATTGCGCTACGCCAGCGCCAACTTGTTGGTAGAGGCCCTCGGCCACGTCCAGCACACGCTGCACCACGGATGCCACGGCGGGGTTGAAGACGGGCTGTGCCAACCAGGCTTCTGGATCAACGCCTGCCTCTCGCAGCCACTGCTGGGGCAGGTAAAGCCGACCCAGGCGTGCGTCCTCGCCCACATCACGTACGATGTTGGACAGCTGCATCGCCACGCCCAGATCACAGGCACGGGCCAGCCCCTCAGCGCTGCGCACCCCCAGGAGCAGGGCCATCATGGCGCCCACGGTGGCAGCCACGCGGGCGGCATAGGCTTGCAGGTCTTCCATGGTGTCGTAGCGCTTGCCGTCGGCGTCCCACTCAAAGCCTTCCAACAGAGCGTCAAGCAAGGCGCGCGGTATCTCAAAATGCGCAACCACTGCGGCCAGTGCACGGTCTGCGGCGGCTGGTTGATCAGGATGCGCCACGCCGCTGTACGCGGCATCCAGCCGGGCGCGCAGCCGGGCGACGGCGGCATGTTTGTTACCCCCTGCCTCCAGTGCGTTATCCACCGCATCATCCGCGAATCGACAAAACGCATACAGCGCAGAGGCTGGTTCGCGCACTGCTTTAGGCAGCAGCAACGAGGCCGCAAAGAAGGTGTAGGAGCCCTGGCGCAACGCCAACCGGCACTCGGCCATGTCGGCGACGGCCTGCGCGCTCAACGGCGGCTTGTGGGACGACTCGTTGCGCGCAGGCGCAGCCTGCAAGTCATTGAGCGGCGGTGTCAAGGCTCGGTGAGTTTGGTTTTTTAAACGTGTCTGCATGAGGTACCACTGTATCCAATACGCGGGCTGATGACAAAACACCCGGCAGGCCTGCGCCGGGGTGCGTGCCCGCACCGACCAGGTAAAGATTCTTCAGCTCTTCACTGCGGTTGTGCGGGCGAAACCAGGCGCTTTGCGTCAGCACCGGCTCCAGCCCAAAGGCGGCACCGCGAAAGGACGACAGTCGATCTTGAAAGTCCTGCGGGGTCAGCATGAGTGAGCTGACGATCTGGTCACTTAAGCCCGGTAAAAGGGTGGCCTGAAGGCTTTGTTCAATCGCTTTTCGGTAAGGCTCAGCGGTCTTTTGCCAGTCCGTGCCGCTTTGCAGATGCGGCACGGGTGAGAGCACATAAAACGCGTCGCATCCGGGGGGCGCCAGCGAGGGGTCGGTGGCCGTGGGGCGATGCAAATACAAGCTGAAGTCGTCGGCCAGCAGCTTGCGGTCAAAAATATCAGTCAGCAACTCGCGGTAACGCGGCCCGAGCGAAATGGTGTGGTGCGCCACGTCTGGATACTGGCGCTTGGTGCCAAAGTACCATACGAAGAGGCTCATCGAATAGCGGGCTTTTTCAATCCGCCGGTCTGTCCAGCGTTTTCGATGCTGGGATGCCACCAGGTTTCGGTAGGTGGTGGCCGAGTCGGCGTTCGACACCACGACCTGCGCGGCCAAGGTCTCACCTGACGCCAGCCGCACCCCCGTCGCCACGCCGTCATGCGCGGTGATCTCAGCGACGGCCTGGTTGCACAGCACCGAGCCGCCTTGGCCTTCAATCAAATTCACCAGGCCCTTGACCAAGCTGCCCGTGCCGCCCATCGCAAAGTGCACGCCAAAGCGCCGCTCCAAAAATGCAATCAGGCAATAAACCGAGGTCGTCGCAAAGGGGTTGCCGCCCACCAGAAGGGACTGAAACGTCAGCACCATTCGCAGTCGCGCATCGCTCACATGCTTGCAGGCCAGCGAGTAAACGGTGCGGTAGCCTTCGAGCTTCACGAGCGCGGGCAGCACGCGTGCCATGTCAGCCCAGGTGTCAAATGGCACATGGCCGAGTTGCTCGAAGCCCACTTTGTAGATCGCTTCACTGGCCTTTAAGAATCGCTCATACCCAGCGACATCGCCCGGTGCGAGCTTGGCCACCTCGGCGCGCATACTTTCTGCATCGCCTGTGTAGTCAAACACCACGCCATCGTCGAAACGGATGCGGTAGTAAGGCGACACGGGCCGCAGGTCAATGTCGTCAGCGAACCGGCGGTTCCAAAGTGTCCACAGCTCTTCCAGCAGGAAGGGCGCAGTGATGACGGTAGGGCCTGCATCAAATGTGAAGCCGTCCTGCTTGTAGACATAAG
>JAYVDN010000613.1:0-2590 GCA_043749385.1 Polaromonas sp. | reverse complement strand
GCCCTGGCCAGCCGCAACTTCCGCTGGGAAGGCTTTGGCGGGGTAGAAGATGTCGCCAACCATTTGGTGGGCGCGGTGCTGATGGGCGTGGGCGGCGTAACCGCCATGGGCTGCACCATTGGCCAGGGTTTGAGTGGCATTTCTACTTTGTCCATTACCAGCTTCATCGCAGTGGCCGCCATATTGGCAGGATCTGTAGCGGCTTTTAAGTACCAAATCTGGCGCTTGGAGCGGATGGGGTGAGCTTGCCCATTTTGCGAACCAGCCCCGCCACGATGGACGCAGACCTGGCGCGCCGCTTCGGCGGGCTGGAGCGCCTGTACGGTGTGCCCGGGGCTGCCGCTATCCGCGCGGCGCACGTAGTGGTGATAGGAATCGGCGGCGTAGGCTCCTGGGCCGCAGAGGCGCTGGCCCGCAGCGGGGTGGGGCGCATTACGCTGATCGATTTTGACCAAGTCGCCGAATCGAATATCAACCGCCAAATCCATGCCGAGACCGGCACCGTGGGGATGGCCAAGGTCGACGCCATGCGCCAGCGCATTGCGCAAATCAATCCGCAGTGCACAGTGCATTGCGTGGAAGAATTTGCTACGCCGGACAATTGGCAGGCGATGGTCGATCAAGCAGCAGGGCAAGGCGGCTTCACTGCGGTGGTAGACGCCTGCGACCAGGTCAAAACCAAAGTGGCGCTGGCCGCTTGGGCGCGGGCTCAAAGCCTGGTCAAACCCAAGATAAACACGACTCCTTTATTCATCACCGTAGGCGCAGCCGGCGGCAAACGCCGCGCCGACAAGGTAGACATCGCCGACCTGAGCGAGACCACCCACGACCACTTGCTAGCCCAGGTGCGCTACTGCCTGCGCAAGGGGCACGCGGCCCCGCGCGACAAGCGTATCGGCATCCACTGTGTGTTCAGCCGCGAGAGCGTGGCCCCACCAGACCCGTCTTGCGCCATAGCAGGGGAAGGCGAGGGCGATGGCAGCCTGAACTGCCATGGCTACGGCTCCGTGGTGGCCGTAACCGCCTCCTTTGGCATGTGTGCGGCGGGCTGGGTGCTGGACGAGATTGCTAAAAAATAAGTGCGCTTGCCTAGGGGTAGGTGACAACCCTGCAATTTTCAGGCTATAATTTGAGGCTTCACGCAAGTGATTGTGGGACCTTAGCTCAGCTGGTAGAGCAGCGGACTTTTAATCCGTTTGTCGTGGGTTCGACCCCCGCAGGTCCCACCAAAAACAATAAAAACCCTGCTACTTAATAAGTAGCAGGGTTTTTTCTTTGGTGCTATGCAGCCACCATGTGTCCCCGGGTACATGGGTTTGTACCCGGCATCGAGAATTTAAGTGTGGGCCAACGCGTTAGACTGGCGTGTGACTGCCAATTGAAGCCCCGCAGCGCCTAGCACGGCCAACATGGTTTTAATGGTGGGGTTGCCTTTGGGCGACAAAGCGCGGTACAGGCTCTCGCGGGGTATGCCTGCCTTTTCTGCCACCAAGGCCAGGCCCTGGGCTTGGGCTATGTGGCGCAGGGCAGCCAGTAAAGCAAACTGCCCACCGGGCAGGCTGGCTTCTTCTAGCGCGGTGGCTAGGTACACGTCGGCTAATTCAGGGTCGGCTTTCAGCATTTCCACCATAGCCTCATCGTTTGACCTAGATGCAGGGGCTTTCTGTGCGGTCATTGCGGTTTCCTTCTTTGTTGCCAGTCTTGCCAGTATGCGCTTAACACACCCGGTAGCCCGGCCCGTGGTCTATGCGCAGCTCCCACACGCCATCTTGAATCGGATTGCAGTCGCCAAAGTTGCCAGCGGCCATGCGCTGTACACGCACTGCAATTCGCACTTTGGCTACGCGGTCACCAAGCCCAGTCAGCCAGTCTATGTAGGGGTCTTTGCCGCCTTCGCTTAGATAGTCTTGAACTTCAAACATGCTTTTTGTGGATTATACGTTACATATGATTTTTTACCAAGCCACCACGACCACCGCGATTAGCACGCAGCTTGTCATTCTGTGCAGTGGCATCAAGCCTCACCCCGGCGTGCTGGTGCAGCGGCAAAGCACACAGCCGGTTGCCGGTGCTTGAACACGTCTTTTTGTCGGGTGATGCGCAAAATACGGCAGTAGACTTACTGCGGTAGAGAAAAGCGCTGGCCGCTAAGCCAGCCACCTGTCTACCAAAACTTCCACCAAGCCTGGCCAGAGGATTTGGAGCCTTTGCTCAAATACTCGCTTTGCGGAAAGCTCTTTTCCATCACCCGCTTGGTGTCGTCGCGCAATTGGCCCATGCCCAAAGCGTCATAGCTTTGCAGCATGATGAAGAGTGCTTCTTCCAGGGCGGGTACGTTTTGGTAGTCGGTGACAGCGGTTTGCGCGCGGTTAATCGCAGCGACATAGGCACCGCGCTTGTAGTAGTAGCGGGCTACATGCACCTCGTATTGGGCCAAAGAGTTCACGATATACGTCATGCGGCTGCGCGCATCGGGCGCGTAGCGCGAGTCTGGGAAGCGGGTGGCCAGATCTTTGAAGGCTTCAAACGATTCTTTGGCCGCTTTTTGGTCCCGCTCGGACAGGTCTTGCTTGGAGATAAAGCCAAAGAT
>JAYVDN010000612.1:0-9508 GCA_043749385.1 Polaromonas sp. | reverse complement strand
GTCAAGCGCCAAGTGGTTGACAACGAAGCCAGCGTGCGCGAGATCGATGTACCAGCCGTGTACAAGACCGTCAAGCGCCAAGTGGTAGACACCGAAGCGTCTATCCGCGAGACCGACTCCCCAGCCGTTTACAAGACCGTCAAGCGTCAAGTGATCGACCAGGAAGCCAGCGTGCGCGCCATCGACGTGCCAGCCGTGACCCGCAAGGTGCGCGTGCCTATCGTTTCGCAAGAAGCCAAGGTCGAGACCGATGCAGTGCCAGCCCAGTACGGCAGCGTGACCAACACCGTCAAGGTGAGCGATGCGTCTGTCGAGTGGCGCAGCATTTTGTGCGAGACCAACGCTACCCCTGCCAAGATCCGCGAGATCCAGGACGCATTGCGTACCGCTGGCTACAACCCAGGCGAGTCAGACGGCGTGGTGCGTCAGTCCACCATGGGCGCGTTCAACGCCTACCAGCGCGCCAAGAGCCTGCCAGTAGACCAGTACTTCAACTTGGCTACCGTCAAGTCTTTGGGTGTGTCTCCAAAGTAAGCATCTTTCCCGGATGTTAAAAAGCGCTCTTCGGGGCGCTTTTTTTTGGTCTTCAAAATGTCTGTATGGGTCAAAAGTTATGCGTTTAGGCGGCGTCATGGCCAGATTCCCGAAGGCGGGCGATTACGCTTTCGGCGCTTGCTTAATGCCTTGTTTGCTGCGCTTCAGATCGGCAATGAATTTGTACAGTTGCGCCGCCGCCGGGCTAAGCGATCTGCTGCGCCGGGTGATCAAGCCCAGTTGCCGGTTCACAACCGGGTGCGTCAAAGGCACGGCGACTAGGTTGGAGTTGGCATCGGTGGCCATGGCCAGTTGCGGCACAGCCGCAATGCCCAAGCCCGCCTCTACCAACCCGATCAAGGTTTGTACATGCCGCGCTTCAAACACGCACTGCGGGCGGTCGGGCACATTCGCCAGCGCCAGATCCATCAGCAGGCGGTTGCCCGAGCTTTTGCCTACCGACATAAAGTCATACGGGCTGAGTTCGCTCCATCTCACACTGCGTTTTTTGGCCAGCGGGTGGTCGCGCCTACAGGCGAGTACAAAGCGTTCTTGCATCAGCGCTTTGAACTCAATGTCGGCCTCCTGCCGGCCAATAAAGTTCAGGCCAAAATCGGCCTCACCTTGCGCTACGACGGTCAGCACTTCGTTGGCGTGCGCATCGTGGATGCGGATGCGAATCTTCGGGTACTTTGCATGAAAGCGCTGCACCACTTGCGGTAAATAGTAGCGTGTGGCCGACGGCACGCAGGCGATAGTGACCACGCCAGTGCGGTTGAACGCCACGTCCTCCACGCCCAGCAGCATGCCGTCCAGGTCGTCCAGTATTTGCTGCGCTTTGCGGGCAAAGTCGCGCCCCACGGTGGTGAGGCTTACCCGGCGGGTGGTGCGGTCTAGCAGCTTGACCCCCAGTGCCTGCTCGAGTTTGTCAATGCGGCGGCTGAACGCGGGCTGCGAGAGGTGGATGGATTCTGCGGCTGCGCGAAAGCTGCCCAAATTGGCCACAGCGCTGAAGGCCTGTAGGTCAGCCAAGTCGAATTTCAGGTTCATACGGTTTTAATAGTTGTGCCAATTGCATCAATGCATCGTAATTATGCAATATACAGACAGTAAGCAACCGCGGACAATCGGTGCAGTAGTTAAAAGCCATCCGTTCAGAAAGCTAAGCCCCATGGATTTAAAGATCAAAGACAAAACCGCCCTCGTCACTGGTGCCAGCACCGGCATTGGCCGCGCCATTGCCAAAGCCCTGGCGGCAGAGGGTGTGCATGTAGCGGTATCCGCCCGCCGCGTGAATCTGCTGGAGACTTTGTCGCAAGAGATCGTCGCCGCAGGGGGCAAAAAACCGGTCATCATTGAATCAGACCTGTACCCCGACGACGCTGCCAAAAAGCTCACGGCCGCAGCCATGGCAGGCCTGGGCCATGTGGACATCTTGATCAACAACGCGGGCGGCTCACGCAGTTTTAAAGAGCTGCATGTGGCTGAGGAAGCATGGCAAGAGGCCATCACGCTCAATTTTCACCGCCCCCGTCAAGTGGCAGATTGCCTGATCGACCAGATGGTGGCACGCAATTGGGGCCGCATCATCAACATCACCGGCAAGAGCGAGCCAGAGCACACCAACGGCGCCTTCTGTGCCAAAGCGGGCATCCACTCCTGGGCCAAAGGCCTCTCGCGCATGGTGGGTAAAAACGGTGTCACGATCAACTGCATTCCACCCGGGCGCATCCACTCCGAGCAAATTTTTCGCAACTACACCCCAGAATACCGCCAGTGGCAATCCGACAACGAGATTCCCGTGGGCCGCTATGGCGAACCTGAAGAGCTGGCCAACCTGGTAGTGTTTTTGTCCTCGCCTTTGGCGTCCTACATCACCGGCGCGGTGATTCCGGTCGATGGCGGCCTGCGTAAGTACCAATTCTGACAACCTTGCGGGACAGACCAACGGACGCGCAAAGCGCCCCGTTGCTCTGTCCTCAACTGATTAAAATCGAGCGAAATCTAGGAAGCCCAATGACCCTCTCCCGCCGCGAAATTCTCACCCAAGTCAGCGCAATCACTGCTGCGCTGGCTCTGCCCGCAGCCCGCGCGCAGCAGGCCTGGCCCAGCAAGCCCATCCGGTTTGTTGTGCCTTTTGCCCCCGGTGGCACCAGCGAGATTGTGGCGCGCAGCGTGTCTGTCGAACTCACACGCCAGCTTGGCCAAAGTGTGTTTGTGGAAAACAAGCCCGGAGCGGGCGGCGTGATCGCCATGCAAGAGGTGGCCAAGTCAGCGCCCGATGGCCACACCGTCATTCTGGGCCACGTAGGCACGCTGGCCGTGAACCCCTACATGCTGAGAAACCAGCCCTACGATGTCGACAAAGACTTCATGCCCGTCACGCTGCTGGCCAAGGTGCCCAACGTGTTTGTGGTGCATGCCGACGTGCCCGCCAAAAACCTGGTGGAGTTTGTGCAGTATGTGCGCAAAAACCCCGGCAAGCTCAATTACGGCAGCGCAGGCAATGCCAGCGCCGGGCATTTGGCCATGGAATACTTGAAGCTGGTCACCAGCATGTTCATCACCCACATCCCTTACCGTGGCACCGGCCCGCAGCTCACTGACCTGATCAGCGGCCGCACACAGGCCTCGTCCGCAGGCCTGCCAGCATTGTCTGCGCACATCAAAAGCGGCAAGCTGCGCGCTATTGCTGTGGGCACGCAAAAGCGTATCTTGGCACTGCCTGATGTGCCTACCGTGGCCGAGTCAGGCGCGGCGCTGGGCTTGGGTAAAAGCCTGGACGCGTTTGAAACCTCGCAGTGGTACGGCATGCTGGCCCCCGCAGGCACGCCACCCGACATCATCAAGCGACTGCAAGAAGAGTCGTACAAAGCGCTCAAATCCAGTTCGGTCACCGAGCGTTTTGCTACCGACAACGCTGTGGGCGGTGGTGGGCCATCGGCAGACTTCGCCAAGTTTATAGCCAGCGAGCAGAAGGTGTGGAAAGACATCGTCACGCGGGCGAACATCAAGGCAGACTAAACAGGGTAAGTTAAACGCAGCGAGAAATACTATTATTTTAGTAGCTGCTCCCGCGATATTCTATTGGGCTACAGCCCTATTTGCTATAAATTAAGAGGCTAAAAGTGGTTGACGTGCTTATCATCGGCGGCGGTAACGCTGCCCTCTGCGCTGCTTTGATGGCGCGCGAAGCGGGGGCCTCGGTGCTGTTGCTGGAGTCCTCGCCACGCGCCTGGCGCGGCGGCAACTCGGTGCACACGCGCAACTTGCGCTGTATGCACGATGCGCCGCAAGACGTGCTGACCGAGGCCTACCCCGAAGAGGAGTTTTGGCAAGACCTGCTCAAAGTGACCGGCGGGCAAACCACCGAGAGCATGGCGCGGCGCGTGATCCGCGAGTCTGCCACCTGCCGCAGCTGGATGCGCCAACACGGCGTGCGCTTTCAGCCTTCGCTCTCGGGTACCTTGCACTTGAGCCGCACGAATGCATTTTTTATGGGCGGCGGCAAGGCGCTGGTGAATGCCTATTACCGCAGCGCTGAGCAACTCGGTGTGCAGATTCGGTATGACGCACCTGTCGCGAAGCTGGAATTGAAGCCTTCGACAAGCTCAGGCAGAACGGTGCATGGGCTACACAGTGAAGAATCTGCGAAAAACTCGGTGCAAAGCGCGAGTGCCATGGAATTTGTCGCGGCGCATCTGGAACGCGGTGAGCGCCTTACCGCCAAAACCTGCATTGTCGCCAGTGGCGGTTTTGAATCGAATATTGCCTGGCAGCGCGAAGCCTGGGGCCAAAATGCATTCGGCGAATGGCCCACCGACAACTTTGCCATTCGCGGCACCCGCTACAACATGGGCGTACTGCTCAAAGACCTGATGGCGCAAGGTGCGGACACCACAGGCGACCCTACACAGAGCCACTGCGTTGCGATTGATGCACGAGCGCCCCTGTATGACGGCGGTATCGTCACGCGGGTAGACTGCGTGAGCCTGGGCATCATGGTCAACAAAGATGCGCAGCGCTTTTATGACGAAGGTGAAGACTTTTGGCCCAAGCGCTACGCCATTTGGGGCCGCTTGGTGGCCCAACAGCGCGGGCAGTTGGGCTACAGCATCATCGACGCGAAGGCCGTGGGGCGCTTTATGCCGCCGGTGTTCAAAGGCGTGCAAGCCGACACCCTGCAAGACCTGGCCAAGCAGCTGGGTTTGAACGAGGCCGCATTTTTAAAAACCGTGGCCGACTACAACGCTGCTTGCCGTGCAGGCACCTTTAACCACGCCGTGCTGGACGACTGCCACACCGAGGGCTTGACCCCTGCCAAAACGCACTGGGCCCTGCCCATCGACACCGCGCCCTTTTACGGCTATGCGCTCAAACCCGGCATCACCTTCACCTACCTGGGTATGAAAGTGGGTGAGAACACCGCTATCCGCTTTGGCGGCGTGGAGTCGCCCAATTTGTTTGCCGCTGGCGAGATCATGGCGGGCAATGTGCTGGGCAAGGGCTACACCGCCGGTGTGGGCATGACCATTGGCACCGTGTTTGGCCGTGCAGCCGGTGTAGAGGCTGCAGGGGCAGCTATGAAAGTAGCAGCAAATAAAAACGCCCATTCGCCTGAGAAACCCCCGGTTCTGCCTGAGCTTGTCGAAGGCACCATAAGCGCTTCGACAAGCTCAGCGCGAACGGAGAAAAGTACAGCATGAGCACGACCGCATTAAACCAATTGATCTCCAACGTGCTTTCGGACACCGAGACCGAAGTGGCACGCCAGATGCAGATCTGCAACGCCTGCCGCTACTGCGAGAGCTATTGCGCCGTCTTCCCGGCCATGACGCGCAGGCTGGACTTCACTAAAGACGACATCCACTACCTGGCCAATCTGTGCCACAACTGCGGTGCCTGCTACCACGCCTGCCAGTACGCCCCGCCGCACGAGTTTGCTGTGAATGTGCCGCAGGCGATGGCCAAGGTACGCTTGCAAACCTACGTCGACTACGCCTGGCCTAACGCGCTGGGCGCTTTGTACCAGCGCAATGGCTTGGTTGTGGCGCTCGCGCTGGCGGGTGGCTTGGCTTTGTTTTTGCTGTTGGTGGTGCTGTCCAAAGGTAGCTTGTGGCACACGCCATTGGCGGGTAATTTCTATGCGATTTTTCCGCACAACCTGCTGGTCGTCCTGTTTGGCAGCGTGTTTGGCTTTAGCGTGCTGGCGCTGGGCATGGGCGTGGCCAAGTTTTGGCGTGCGCAGCGGGCTATGATAGATTTAAAGTTAAATCAGCCTCTAGCCCAACAGAATATCGCGGGAGCAGCTAGTAAATTAATAGCATCTGCTCGTTTAGAAGCGACCCATGACGCGCTCACTTTGAAGTATTTAGGCGGTGGCCACGGCGAGGGCTGCAATAACGCCGACGACGCGTGGACGCAGTGGCGCAAGCGTTTCCACCACTTCACCCTGTACGGCTTTGCGCTGTGCTTCGCCTCCACAAGCGTGGCCACGATGTACCATTATTTGTTCAGTTTGAAAGCGCCCTACGCCTTGGGCAGCCTGCCCGTCGTCCTGGGCATTCTCGGCGGCATCGGCCTGCTCATCGGCCCGGCCGGCTTGTTCTGGCTTAAAACCCAGCGCCATCCCCAGCATGGCGACGCGGCACAAAACCCCATGGACTACGGCTTCATCGCCTTACTTTTTTTCACCAGCCTGACTGGCTTGGCCCTCATGCTGTGGCGCGACACAGGTGCCATGGCGCTGCTCTTGGCCGTGCACTTGGGTGTAGTGATGGCCTTGTTCCTCACCATGCCCTACGGCAAAATGGCCCATGGCTTCTACCGCTGCGCTGCGCTGCTCAAATTTGCGATAGAAAAGCGTTTGCCAACCAATTTGAAGCTGACGGCAGATTAGTTAAAGTCCAGTACCCCTTTGCATTGAGATTGCGCCCACCATGTCCACCCAGCCTGTAAAACCATCCGATCAACCTGCACCCACCGGCATGCGCAAAGGCCTCACCAGTTACGGCGATGCAGGTTTTTCGCTCTTCCTGCGCAAGGCCTTCATCAAAGGCGCGGGCTACACCGACAAGGCGCTGGATCGCCCTGTCATTGGCATTGCCAACACCGGCAGCGCCTACAACCCCTGCCACGGCAACATGCCGCAGCTGATTGAGGCCGTGAAGCGCGGCATCATGCTGGCGGGCGGTTTGCCGATGGACTTTCCCACCATCAGCGTGCACGAGAGCTTTGCCGCACCCACCAGCATGTACCTGCGCAACCTGATGAGCATGGACACCGAGGAGATGATCCGCGCACAACCCATGGACGCGGTGGTGCTGATCGGCGGCTGCGACAAGACCGTGCCTGCGCAGCTCATGGGCGCAGCCTCGGCGGGCATACCGGCGATTCAATTGATCACAGGCTCGATGCTCACCGGCTCGCACCGCAGCGAGCGCGTGGGCGCCTGCACCGACTGCCGCCGGTACTGGGCCAAGTTTCGCGCCAATGAAATTGACGGCCAGGAGATTGAAGAGGTCAACGACCAACTGGTGGCCAGCGTGGGCACCTGTTCGGTGATGGGCACGGCCAGCACCATGGCCTGCATAGCAGAGGCCCTGGGCATGACGGTGCCCGGCGGCGCGTCGCCCCCTGCAGTCACCGCAGACCGCATTCGCGTGGCCGAAGAGACCGGTGCGCGCGCCGTGCAGATGGCGATTGACGGATTGACCATCGACAAAATCCTCACCCCTGCCGCGCTTGAAAATGCCATGCGCGTGCTGCTGGCGATTGGCGGCTCCACCAACGGCATCGTGCACCTGGCTGCCATGGCCGGGCGCGTGGGCCTGGACATTGACATGCAGGCGCTGGACCGCATGGGCCGGGAGACGCCGGTGTTGCTCGACCTCAAGCCCTCGGGCCAGCACTATATGGAAGACTTTCACCACGCAGGCGGTATGGCCACACTGCTGCGTGAGCTAAAGCCTTTGCTACGCTTAGAGGCTATGACGGTCACAGGCCGCACGCTGGGCGAAGAACTAGACGCAGCAGACACAGGCAAAGCCAACCCTGGCGGCTACCGCCCTGCGTTCACACAAGACGTAGTGCGCCCCTTCAATAACCCCATCTACCCGCAAGGCGGCATCGCCGTGCTGATGGGCAACCTGGCCCCCGGCGGTGCCATCATCAAGCAGTCCGCAGCCGACCCCAAACTGATGGAGCACGAAGGCCGCGCCGTGGTGTTTGAAAACGCGGCCGACCTAGCTGCCCGCATCGACGCGCCCGACCTGGACGTACACGCCCACGACATCTTGGTGCTGAAAAACATCGGCCCCAAAGGCGCTCCCGGCATGCCCGAGGCAGGCTACCTGCCCATCCCCCTCAAGCTGGCCCGCGCAGGCGTGAAAGACATGGTGCGCATCAGCGACGGCCGCATGAGCGGCACCGGCTACGGCACCATCGTGCTGCACGTCACGCCCGAGTCGGCGGTGGGTGGGCCGCTGGCGCATGTGCGCAACGGGGATCGCATACGGTTATCAGTGAAGAACCGCGAGATCAGTTTGCTAGTGTCTAACGAAGAACTGGCGCAGCGTTCCAAAGACAATCCGGTCGTCGAACCCACTGCGGCGCGCGGCTACAAAAAGCTATTTCTGCAGACTGTCAATCAGGCTGACAAAGGGGTCGATTTTGACTTCCTGCGGGCTGCGCAGATGGTTGGCACAACACCGCGTGGTTGAGCGATTGGCCGCCGATTTAGCCGCGAGAACCAGGATAGCCTGCTTCCAAGGAAAAATACATGCTATGGTTTGCGTAGCTGCTCCCGCGATATTCTATTGGGCTACAGCCTGATTGATACCTTAAAAACAAGTCAGTATTGCCGTTTTGGGGTGTTTGGGACACTCTGGGAGCTCAAAAGTCAGCCGGAAACCGCCAGTTTACCGATTTTGAAGCCGATTTTTAGATGCAAATCGGGCTGCAGGCCAATAGAATATCGCGGGAGAAGCTATGAAATAAAGAGTGCCTCTTTTTACAAAGCGTGCGCACCAATGCTACGTATGCACCATCACAGAGTTATCCGTAGACACGGTATCCAACGGATAACGCTGACCGCGCAAGTAGTCTTCCATGCAGCGGAGCACTAATGGGCTGCGATGGCGCGCGCTGCTGGCACGCACTTGCTCAGGGCTCATCCACAGGGTGCGTACAATGCCAGTGTCCAGCGTGCGCCCCGCAATCTCCTCACCCACCGTACCGCAAAAGGCAAAACGCAGGTAGGTGATGTCTTCAGCAGCAGACGCGCCGTCAAGGCCATTCTTCGCAGGCCTTTGAAAACGCGACAGATAAATGCCCACCAAGGCTGTAGGCGCAAAGTGGCGTGCGGTTTCTTCCAGCGCTTCGCGCACACAACCCGCCTGCGGGCTCTCGCCGGGGTCTAGATGGCCGGCGGGGTTGTTTAGGCGCAGGCCCTCAGGCGTGTGCTCTTCTATCAGTAAAAAATGGCCATCGCGCTCGATGATGGCAGCGACGGTCACGCTGGGTTTCCAGCGCTCAGGTGGGGATGTGTTCATCCCTGCATTATGCAAACGAATAGAGAGGCCGTACCAAACATGCAAAACCTCGCGTTAACGTTGGTGTGGAACGCACAAAATTTCGTGTAAGCTATCAGTCAATAATTAATCCACCTTCACAAAGAGGAGACGCCCATGCGTATTGGCGTACCTGCAGAGACCCTGCCAGGAGAGACACGGGTAGCTGTAACCCCCGAAACGGCTAAAAAACTGATTGCCCAAGGCCACGCCATCGTCGTGCAAAGCGGCTCGGGCGTTGCCGCCAGCGTGACCGATGCTGCGTACGAGGCTGCAGGCGCGCAGATCGGCGACGCTGCGGGCGCCTATGGCTGCGAGCTGGTGCTCAAAGTGCGTGCGCCCAGCGCCGCTGAGATGCCGCAGCTCAAGAGCGGTACCACCGTGGTGGGCATGCTCAACCCGTT
>JAYVDN010000611.1:0-1636 GCA_043749385.1 Polaromonas sp. | reverse complement strand
TGGGTTGAAAAAGGCAAAATTCTGTACCCCGTCAAAGGTGCCACCATCGTGGGCTCAGGCCCCGAGTCGCTCAAGAAAATTACCATGATCGGCGACGATATGGCGCTGGACACCGGTGTGGGCGTGTGTGGCAAAGAAGGGCAGAGCGTGCCTGTCGGTGTAGGCCAACCCACCTTGCGGATAGAGAGCCTGACCGTGGGTGGCACAGCCTAGTATCTAAATGTGTCAAAAAGCAGTTCGTGTAAGTGCGTAGTGCTAAAACGCGTTGAAAGCGGTAGACTGAGTCGCATAACCTGTTACCAGACGTCTCAGTCTGGTAAAGCGCAGTATTTTCGAATTACCACCATACTATGAGTAGCACTTCCCGTTTTCAGCTCGATCCAGAGACAGGCCTTCCCGACATGCGAGACTTTGCAGAGTTTGGTGATGCCCTGCGATCTATGTCCGGCGACAAAGAATCCATCCGCCTGTCCGAAGGCATGGGTGAGTTGTCTGCCACGATCGAAAAAGTCGGCTTGGCTTTGACTGCACAGCAAAAAGGAGCCCTGATTGGCCCGCTCCTGGTTGATTTATTGACAGCGCTTCGCAAGCACCGCCAGTTGATAGTGGGCTTGGGCGAGACTTGGCGGATGCTGTACGAATACGCTTCCTATCTCGCAGCTCTGAATAACTTTCGCGTGCTGATTGGCCAATGGCTGGTAGAGCGCAACATCAGCGGCGATAACCAAGTAGTGATCGACGATTTTGAGATGATCGGTTGGCGCACCTTGGGTGAAGGCCTGATGATGATCGATATGCATGAACAGGCGCGCGCACAAGCGCAAGAAGAGTCTGGCATGGTGCCCATCGACGAGTCTCGAATAGCCCGTGCCAAGCAGTGGTGGGGCCAGTTGCGCGGCTAAGTTGCAAAATGGGGCTACCCGATGGTTTGCTCCTTATATCGTGCTAACATCGCAGGCATGTCGAATTTCTTTTACTTTTATTTTTGGTTCTCAGTCCCCGGCGGACGAGAGGCGATAGTTTAGTTAAACGATCTTCCCCTTCTCAGAACCGCCGGGCTCCAGCCCAGGCGGTTTTTTTTCGTCCATTGTTTTGTAATGACTATTCAAGGAACCCAGACCATGACAACCTCAGCCAACACCTCCCAAGATGCGTGGTATCCACCTGGCACCCAGCCCGTGGACCGTACCAGCCAGACCGACGACGAACGCATCAAGGACATCACCGTGTTGCCCCCTCCTGAACATTTAATCCGCTTTTTCCCCATTCGCGGCACCCCCATTGAGTCGCTGATCAGCAGCACCCGCCATAACATCCAGCGCATCATGGCGGGGGATGATGACCGCTTGCTGGTCATCATTGGCCCGTGCTCGATCCACGACCCGGTAGCTGCTGTAGAGTACGCCCGCCGCCTCAAAGAGCAGCGCACCAAGTACGCCGATACCCTGGAGATCGTCATGCGTGTGTACTTTGAAAAACCGCGCACTACGGTGGGCTGGAAGGGCCTGATCAACGACCCCTACCTGGACGAAAGCTTCCGCATCGACGAAGGCCTGCGCATTGCCCGCCAGTTGCTGATCGAGATCAACCGCCTGGGCCTGCCCGCAGGCAGCGAGTTTTTAGACGTGATTTCGCC
>JAYVDN010000610.1:0-1984 GCA_043749385.1 Polaromonas sp. | reverse complement strand
GCCTGCGCGTCGTTCTGGCTGTCGCCCACCATCAGCGTGTGCGCGGGCAGGCTGCCCAACGCCTCGCAGGTTTTCAAGAGCGGCAGTGGGTCGGGCTTTTTGCGCTCAAACGCGTCGCCGCCAAACACATGGCTGAAGTAGCCGTCCAGCCCTTTGGCTTTGAGCAGGGGCAGCGCAAAGGCGGTGGGTTTATTGGTCAGGCAGGCCAACTTCAGGCCTGCTTTTTGCAATAGCTGCAGGCCCTGCACTACCCCGGCATACACTTGGCTGGCTTGACCGTTGACGGCCAGATAATGTGTTTGGTAGCTGGCAAAAGCATCGTCAAATACTATATTTTTTATAGCTGCTCCCGCGACATTTTGTTGGGCTACAGACCGTTTGGATACAAAATCCAGGGTACTTTGTATCAAATGCTCGCTGCCTTTACCTACGGTGCGCTCGATAAAGCTTTGCTCCACCGCTGCGTGGCCAAAGTCGGCCAACATCAAATTCAGCGCCACCTCAAAGTCGCCCATGGTGTCGATCATGGTGCCGTCCAGGTCGACGATGGCGGCGTGAAATTTTTGTGTCATAAAGTGGCCGTGTGAAAGGCAGTGTGCAGCGTGGGTTAAATGCGTATGATAAATGCTCACCCACCCACAGGTAGCCAGCATGAGCATCCGCATCCACATCCACACCCAAGACCGCGTGACCACTGTGCTGATCGACCGCCCTCACGCGCGCAACGCGGTAGACGGGCCCACTGCAGCTGCGTTGTACCGCGCCTTTGTGGCGTTTGATACCGATCCACAAGCCGATGTGGCGGTGCTGGCGGGCAGTGGCGGCACCTTTTGCGCAGGCGCAGATTTAAAGGCCTTGGCCGATGGCATAGGCCCCGCTTCGCGCGCCAACCCGCTGCACACCGATATGCAGGCCGTCGGGCCGATGGGCCCCACCCGTTTGCAACTGAGCAAGCCCGTGATCGCCGCTGTATCAGGCTACGCGGTGGCCGGTGGGCTGGAGCTGGCGCTGTGGTGCGATATGCGGGTGATGGACGAGGACGCACAGTTTGGCGTGTTTTGCCGCCGCTGGGGCGTGCCCCTGATCGACGGCGGCACCGTGCGCCTGCCGCGCCTGATAGGCCATGCCCGGGCGATGGATTTGATACTCACGGGCCGCGCAGTAGCCGCGCCCGAGGCCCTGGCCATCGGCCTGGCCAACCGCGTGGTGCCAGCAGGCCAGGCGCTGGCGGCTGCGCAAGCTTTGGCGCGCGAGATAGCGGCGTTTCCGCAAACCTGCCTGCGCTCCGACCGCGCTAGCGCTGTGGCGCAATGGGGCTTGGAGCACGATGCCGCGATGGCGCAAGAGTATGCCAAGGGCCTAGCCACTTTGAACAGCAGTGAGGGCACTGCGGGTGCCGCGCGGTTCAGCGCCGGGGCTGGGCGGCACGGCGCGTTTGGGTCGTAGCCAAGTCGCGCCTTGCGAGCAGTGTGTTGTTCTATTTTTAGACCGATAAGAGGCTAGTCGCGCAGCCGCAGGCAGTGCTGTAAGCATGACAAGGCGACGCAACAACTCATCTTATTGGTCTGGAAATAGAATTAGCGCAATGCAGCGCGCATCTGGTCTACCACCGCCTTGTAATCCGGTTTGCCGAAAACCGCGCTGCCCGCCACAAAGGTGTCGGCCCCGGCATCGGCCACGCGGCGGATATTGTCGGCTTTGATACCGCCGTCTACCTCCAGGCGAATGTCTTTGCCGCTGGCATCAATGCGTTTGCGGATGGCTTCTATTTTTCGCAAGGCGCTATCAATAAATGACTGCCCACCAAAACCCGGGTTCACGCTCATCACCATGATCAGGTCGATATCGTCGATCACCCAGTCCAGCACGTCCAGCGGCTCGGCCGGGTTAAACACCAATCCGGGTTGGCAACCGGCACTGCGGATGGCCTGGATGCTGCGGTGCACATGGCCGCTGGCATCGGGGTGAAAGCTGATGATGTCGG
>JAYVDN010000609.1:0-15869 GCA_043749385.1 Polaromonas sp. | reverse complement strand
CCATTTGACAGTTTCTTTCTTCAGACTTACAGTTAAGTCTCTGGGCTGAATAAGGGGTC
This sequence comes from Polaromonas sp., assembly GCA_043749385.1. Lineage (GTDB taxonomy): Bacteria > Pseudomonadota > Gammaproteobacteria > Burkholderiales > Burkholderiaceae_C > JAAFIP01. Next base: position 15,810 of record JAYVDN010000609.1, on the reverse strand, counting down.
TGTCATGTCTATCGACGAGTTGGCACGCATCAAACGCTGGCATGTAGCCCACAAGGCGCAGCGTCCGCTGGAGTACCACACGTGGGACGCTATGCTGACCCTGTGGCTGATGGGCTGGGTAGGTACCTTGCCCGCCTTGATATTCAGCGAGTGGATGTTGCTGGCCTGCGCGGTCGGAATTGGTGCCCCCAGCCTGTATGTGCACTACCGGGTGCACGCGCACCACAAGCATACCTTGCGCTGCGACTGGGCAGGCCTGCCATCCTGAGCGCTGGCGGACCACTTCTGCCAAATCAGGCACTCTGTATTTCATAGCTGCTCCCGCAATATTTTAAAGGGCTGCAGCCCGATTAGTATCTGAAAACAGGCTCTAAAACAGCTCAATTTGCGGTTTTCAGCTGGTTGTCGAGCTGCCGGAGCTTCATAAACGCTCCAAAACAGCAATTTTGACCTGTTTTTTAGATACTAATCGGGCTGCAGCCCTTTAAAATATCGCGGTAGCAGCTACTTAATACATAGCGCCTATATTCCCCGCAGATCATCCGATAGAGCCCCACGCAGGAGCGAGCGCAACGGCCAAGCGCAGGCGGGCAGCTACACTTGAGGCCCACTAGGAGAAACGCCATGCAGTGCTTTGATTTGGTCCACACAGGACACGTGAGCCACCTGATTTTGAACCGCCCCGAGGCCATGAACACCATGCACCCGCTGTTTTGGCGTGAGCTGGACGAGGTGCTCACGCAGATTCAGCGCGAGGGCACGGCCCGCGCTTTGGTCATTTCGTCTACCGGCAAGCACTTCAGCGCAGGCATGGCGCTAGAAACGTTTAGCAGCGCCATTGCCATGGACGACCAAAGCCCCGAGGGGCGGGCGGCTATTTTTGACTCGCTCACCGACATGCAGGCTACCTTCACCAAACTGGAGACCTTGCGCATCCCGGTGATCGCAGCCATCCAGGGCGGTTGCATTGGCGGCGCGGTGGACATGGTGACCGCCTGCTGCATGCGCTACGCCACGGCGGAGGCGTTTTTCTGCATCCAGGAGATCAATATCGGCATGGTGGCCGACGTGGGCACCTTGCAGCGCCTGCCCAAGCTGATCCCCGAGGCCATCGTTAAAGAATACGCCTACACGGGCCGCCGCCTGCCAGCGGCCAAGGCGCTGGCCTATGGCCTGGTGAACGACGTGTTTGACACAGCCGAGCTAATGCTGGCCGCCGCCCTGCAAACCGCCAGCGAGATCGCCAGCAAGCCGCCCGTGGCCATCTGGGGTACCAAGCAAGCCATTCACTACGCGCGTGACCACAGTACCGAAGATGCGCTCAAGCAAATGGGCTGGCTGCAAGCGGGCATTTGGAGCAACGCGCATGTGCGCGAGGCGGTGAGTGCAATGAAAGAAAAGCGCGCCGGGCAATTTACGCCATTGAGCAAACTGGTGGCTTTCAAAGACGCGGCCTGAAACGCGCCGTCACGCGTAGAACTCCATGCATTTTGTTTAACGTTTTTCGCGAATTTTTTGCGCTTTTCGCGTTACCTCCAGCTTCAGCATCCCAGACCTCCATTGATAATTTAAGCCTCACGACCGCGCACCAAGACAGCCATGTATTTTTTGCTCTCCCCCGCCAAATCCCTGGACTACGACACCCCCGTGGCCAAAGAGGTGCCGCACACGCTGCCGCAGTTTGTCCCGCAATCGACCGAGCTGATCAGCCTGCTCAAAACCCAGTCCCCCCAGCAAATAGCGCAGCTGATGGACTTGAGCGATGCGCTGTCCGCCCTGAATGTAGCGCGCTACCAGGCCTGGAGTCCCAAGTTCAGCGCAAAAAACTCCAAGCAGGCCATGCTGGCTTTTAACGGCGATGTGTACGAAGGCCTGAACGCCACCAGCTTGAGCACAGCAGACCTGGCCTGGGCACAGCAGCATGTGGGCATGCTCAGCGGCCTGTACGGCGTGCTGCGCCCACTGGACTATATGCAGCCCTACCGGCTGGAGATGGGTACCACGCTGCCTAACGCCAAGGGCAGCAATTTGTACAAGTTTTGGGGCGCGCAGATAGCCGATCATATCAATGCGCATCTGGCAGTGGACAAAGAGCCAGTGGTGGTGAACCTGGCCAGCCAGGAGTATTTCAAGTCGGTAGATCGCAAAGTCTTGGCGGCACGGGTGGTGGAATGTGTGTTTGAAGAATACAAACCGGCGGGCTACAAAGTGGTCAGCTTTTTTGCCAAGCGGGCGCGCGGGCTGATGGCGCGCTTTGCGATAGAAAAACGCATTACCACGGTGAAAAAACTTACCGCGTTCAATGCAGAGGGCTATTCTTTTACAGCGGCTGCATCCCAACCAGACCGTTTGGTATTTCGGAGGAAGGTATGACACAAGCTATCACGCCCGAGCTGCGGCAATGGATTGTTGCCCAGGCGCAGCAAGGTTTTGCGGCAGACGCCGTGCTCAAGTCCATGATGGACTCGGGCTGGAAAGAAGACATCGCCATCGAGGCGCTGGAGACCACGCTGCGCGAGCACTTGGCGGGCGTGCAAAAGTCTGCCGCGCAAGATCCCACTGTACTGCCAACTAGCCTGCCCGCCGCTGTGCCGGTACCCCGCCCGGCCGTTGACGAGTCGCCGCTGTATCTGGATGCAGGCGACCGCCGCGTCAGCGTGCTCAGCAGCATCAGCAACCCGCACATCGTGGTGTTTGGCAATGTGCTGTCTGACGACGAGTGCGACGCGCTGATAGCGGCGGCCAAGCCGCGCATGAACCGCTCGCTCACGGTGGCGACTAAAACCGGGGGCGAAGAGCTCAATGCCGACCGCACCAGCAACGGCATGTTCTTTCGCCGCGATGAAAACGATGTGGTCAAAACCCTGGAGGCGCGCCTGGCTGCCTTGGTGAACTGGCCGATTGAAAACGGCGAAGGCCTGCAAATACTGCACTACCGCCCCGGCACCGAATACAAGCCGCACTACGACTACTTTGACCCGAATGAACCGGGCACCCCCACGATTCTCAAGCGCGGTGGCCAACGCGTCGCCACCATCATCATGTACCTGAGCGAGCCGGAAAAAGGCGGCGGCACTACCTTCCCCGATGTGCAACTGGAAGTGGCGCCCAAACGCGGCAACGCCGTGTTTTTCAGCTACGACCGCGCCCACCCCAGCACCAAAACCCTGCACGGCGGCGCACCCGTGATAGCCGGTGAAAAATGGATCGCCACCAAGTGGCTGCGCGAGCGGCGTTTTGAATAATTTGTATACGTTATGGGCTTTCAGCCCAATAGAATATCGCGGGAGCAGCTATGAAAATTAGAGCTAATGGCATAGCTATAGAGATCGAAGACACGGGTGGCACGGGCGTGCCCGTGCTGCTGGTGATGGGCTTGGGCATGCAGTTGGTAGCCTGGCCACCGGCCTTGGTACAAAGCCTGGTAGATGCAGGCTACCGCGTGCTGCGGCTGGACAACCGCGACATGGGCCTGAGCCAATACTTTGATGAACTGGGTACGCCCAATATGCTGTGGGCCATGCTTAAATACCGTTTGGGCTTGGCCATCAAGCCGCCCTATACCTTGCACGACATGGCGCTGGACGCGCTGGGCGTGCTGGACAGTGTAGGGATTGACAAGGCGCACATCGTGGGCGCGTCAATGGGCGGCATGGTGGCGCAGCGCATCGCACTGGCCGCGCCGCAGCGCGCCCTCAGCCTGACCAGCATCATGAGCACCAGCGGTGCGCGCGGGCTGCCTGCGGCCAAGCCGCATGTGCTGCGCGCGCTGATGTCACGGCCTGCTGGCAAAGACTTAGCAGCCGTTGTGCTCCACTACGAGCGCTTGTTTGGCATCATCGGCAGCCCCGGCTTTCCCATCGAGCCTGCGCTGGCCCGCGAGCGCATTCAAGCTAGCATAGAGCGCAGCTACCATCCGGCTGGCACGATGCGGCAAATGGTGGCCATCGCTGCCGACACCCAGCGCGCCGAAGCCCTGCGCAGCCTGCGTTGCCCCGCGCTGGTGTTGCATGGCAAGGCAGACCCCCTGGTGCCCTACGCCTGCGGCCAAGACACTGCCCAGCGCATACCCGGCGCGCAAATGGCTGGCATTGAGGGCATGGGCCATGATTTTGCGCCCGGTGTGGTCACGGCCTTGATGCCGCATCTGCTGCCGTTTTTGGCGGCGCATTCAGCCAGTGCAGTGGCTGTTCACTGAGTACAAGAGCATGAACCCCTCTGCACCCCCCAGCAAGCTGCCCGAGCACTCCCAACTGGGCAAGAGCAGCGCTTACATCGACCAGTACGACGCCTCGCTGCTCTACCCGATAGAGCGGCACACCAAACGCGCCGAACTGGGCATCGCAGGCGCCCTGCCCTTCATGGGCGCCGACCTGTGGACGGCCTATGAGCTGAGCTGGCTGAACCCGCGCGGCAAGCCGCAGGTAGCCCTGGCCCACATCACCGTGCCGTGCGAGACGCCTTGCATCGTCGAGAGTAAAAGCTTCAAGCTGTACCTCAACAGCTTTAACAACACACGCTTTCACACCATTGACGAAGTGCGCGAACGCATGGCTACTGACGTGGGTGCGGCGGCTTGGGGCAAGGCCGGCCGAGTAGGTGTGCGCCTGATTGCGCCTGAACTTTTTGCGCTGGAGAAAGTAGCCGAGCTAGCAGGCACGCAGCTTGACCGCCTGGACCTGGACTGCGAGCACTACACGCCCGCGCCTGAGTTGCTGGGTGCGCAATTTGATGAGCAGCCGGTCACCGAAGTTTTGGTCAGCCATCTGCTCAAAAGCAACTGTCTGGTGACCAACCAGCCCGACTGGGGCAGCGTGCAGGTCAGCTACAGCGGGCCGCAGATAGATCAGGCGGGCCTGCTGCGCTACATCGTGAGCTTTCGCAACCACAACGAGTTCCATGAGCAGTGTGTGGAGCGTATGTACACTGACATCATGGCGCGCTGCAAGCCCACCAAGCTGGCGGTGTACGCACGCTACACGCGCCGGGGTGGCCTGGACATCAACCCCTGGCGCACCAGCCATCCGCAGGCCATGCCGCCCAATGTGCGCGGAGCGCGGCAATGATGCTTGAGGCTGGCTAGAAAATCTGCCAACTCACCCAGTAAGCTACGGCCGCCACAAAAGCCGAGGCGGGGATGGTGAATATCCAGGCCCAGACGATATTACCCGCCACACCCCAGCGCACTGCGCTCATGCGGTGCGTGCTGCCCACGCCGACGATAGCGCCGGTGATGGTATGGGTGGTGGAGACGGGTATGCCCATCGCGGTAGCGGTAAACAAGGTAATCGCACCCCCCGTCTCGGCGCAGAAGCCGCCGACGGGTTTGAGCTTGGTGATTTTCTGGCCCATGGTCTTGACAATCCGCCAGCCACCAAACATGGTGCCCGCACCAATGCACACATAGCAGGCAATCACTACCCAAATGGGCAGATAGTCTTTGGTAGCCACCATCCAGGTAGGCAAACCCTTTACACCAGCAGTGGTCGCGGCAATCAACAACAGCCAGATAATGCCAGCGGTTTTTTGTGCATCATTGCCGCCATGGCCCAAGCTGTAAGCCGCTGCGGACACCAACTGCAAACGGCGAAACCAGCGGTCAGTTTGCGAAGGCTTGGCGCGGCGACAAATCCAGGCCACCCCCACCATCATGAGCGACCCCAACACAAAACCCAAAAATGGCGAGATAAAAATAAACGCCACAATTTTCAGCACCCCCGAAGTAATCAAAGCACTGGAGCCAGCTTTGGCAATCACCGCGCCCACAATACCGCCTATCAGCGCATGCGACGAGCTACTGGGAATGCCGTAATACCAGGTGATGATGTTCCAGGTGATAGCGCCTATCAGGGCACCGAAAATCACGTGCATATCCACCACATTGGGCAGCACAATGCCCTTGCCAATGGTTGCGGCCACACTCAGGTGGAACACAAAATAGGCAATAAAGTTGAAAAATGCCGCGAACAGCACGGCCTGTCCTGGACGCAGTACGCCGGTAGACACCACGGTAGCTATCGAATTGGCGGCATCATGAAAGCCGTTCATGTAGTCAAAGGCAAAAGCCAAAAACAATAGCATAAAGACGACCCAGAGGGCGGTTTGAGCGTTATCCATAGTAATTGATGCGCTATGGAGTTAAGAATTTTCGAGGATCACGCCCTCAATCAAATTGGCTACGTCTTCGCATTTGTCGGTGATGGTTTCCAGCAATTCATAGATGGCCTTGAGCTTGATCACCTCGCGCACATCCGGCTCCTCGCGGAACAGCTTGCTCATGGCGCTGCGCATCACACGGTCAGCATCACTTTCCAGCTTGTCAATTTCTTCGCAGGTTTTCAGTGCCGCCTCGGCAGAGCCCTTTTCACTGATCGAGCCCAGCAACTTAACGGCTGCTGCCAGACGCTCGCAGCATTTCACGCTGATATCGGTCAAGCGTTTGATGTCTTCGGTCATGAACTTCACGTCGTACAGCGCCATAGTCTCGGCCGAATCCTGGATCAAATCGGCCACGTCGTCCATGGTGTTGATCAGCTTGTGGATCTGCTCCCGGTCAATCGGGGTGATAAAGGTTTGGTGCAGCATCTTGTTCACATCGTGCGTCACGCGGTCGGCTGCGCGCTCGGCGTTGTCCACATCGCGGTTGTACTGCTCACGCATGTGCGGATCGCTGTAATGCGTGACCAAGCTGGAAAACGCTCGGGCTGCTTCAACAATGCGGTCAGCGTGCTGGTTGAACATTTCAAAGAAGTTGCCTTCGCGGGGGAGAAGTTTGCCAAACAGCATGGGGTTCCTAAAGAGAAATATGACAGTAATATGAAGATTTTGTGACGATTTTACGCGAGTAGACCACCCGGAACCAGAAAGCCGCGACCAAAAGAAAAAGCCCCGCAACTTTCGTAGCAGGGCTTTCAATACAGGCTTGGGCTAGAGGATGAAGCAGCCTAAAATGTAGCGCAATTTATGCGGCTACCGCCACCTTCTCATTGAACTCTTCCATCTGGTCGAAGTTCATGTACTTGTAGACGTTGGCACTGTCAGCGTTGAGCGCGCCCACATCGGCCAGGTATTCAGCACGGGTAGGAATGCGGCCCAGCTTGGAGCAGATAGCGGCCAGCTCGGCGCTGCCCAGGTACACGAAGGTGTTTTTACCCAGGCGGTTGGGGAAGTTGCGGGTCGACGTGGACATGACCGTAGCACCTTCTTTCACCTGCGCCTGGTTGCCCATGCACAGGCTGCAGCCGGGCATTTCCATGCGCGCACCGGCCGCACCAAATACGCCGTAATGGCCTTCTTTGGTCAACTGGTCTGCGTCCATCTTGGTGGGCGGGGCCATCCACAACTTGACGGGGATGTCGCGCTTGCCTTCCAGCAGCTTGGAGGCTGCGCGGAAGTGGCCAATGTTGGTCATGCACGAGCCGATAAACACTTCGTCGATTTTGCTGCCAGCGACGTCGCTCAATGTTTTGGCGTCGTCCGGATCATTCGGGCAGCAGACGATCGGCTCGGTGATCTCGTTCATGTCGATCTCGATCACGGCGGTGTATTCGGCGTCTTTGTCGGCTACAAGCAAGGTCGGCTTGGCCAACCACTTTTCCATTTCGCCAATGCGGCGGTTGATGGTGCGGGCGTCACCGTAGCCGTTGGCAATCATGTTTTTCAGCAGGGCGATGTTGCTGTTCAAGTACTCTTTCACGGGCGCATCGTTCAGGGCCACAGTGCAGCCTGCGGCGGAGCGTTCGGCACTCGCGTCGGCCAGTTCAAAGGCTTGCTCGATCTTCAAATCGGGCAGACCTTCGATCTCCAAAATACGGCCTGAGAACAGGTTGACCTTGCCCTGCTTGGCCACCGTGAGGTGACCCGCCTTGATGGCGTACAGCGGAATGGCGTGCACCAAGTCGCGCAGGGTCACTCCTGGCTGCATCTTGCCTTTAAAGCGCACTAAAACGCTCTCGGGCATGTCCAGCGGCATCACGCCGGTAGCGGCAGCAAACGCCACCAGGCCCGAGCCTGCCGGGAAGCTGATGCCGATGGGGAAACGTGTGTGGCTGTCGCCGCCGGTGCCCACGGTGTCGGGCAACAGCATACGGTTGAGCCAGGAGTGGATGATGCCGTCGCCAGGCTTCAAGCTAATGCCGCCGCGCGTGCGCATGAAGTCGGGCAGCTCGTGGTGCATCTTCACGTCCACCGGCTTGGGGTAGGCAGCGGTGTGGCAAAAGGACTGCATCACCAAATCCGAGCTAAAGCCCAGGCAGGCCAGGTCTTTCAACTCGTCGCGCGTCATGGTGCCGGTGGTGTCTTGCGATCCCACGCTGGTCATCTTTGGCTCGCAATACGTGCCGGGGCGCACGCCCTGACCTTCGGGCAAACCGACTGCTCGGCCAACCATCTTTTGCGCCAAGGTAAAGCCCTTGGTGGACGCCATGGGTGGCGTAGGCAAACGGAACAGGGTAGACACCGGCAAACCCAGCGCGGCGCGCGCCTTGGCCGTGAGGCCGCGGCCAATGATCAAGGGAATGCGGCCACCGGCGCGCACTTCGTCAAACAGCACGTCACTGCGCACCTGAAAAGACGCAATTTCTTTGCCGTCTTTAAAGGCTTTGCCTTCGTACGGGCGCAGCTCGACCACGTCGCCCATGTCCATCTGGCTGACATCCAGCTCAATGGGCAGTGCGCCTGCGTCTTCCATGGTGTTGTAGAAAATCGGGGCAATTTTTGCGCCCAGGCACACGCCGCCAAACTTCTTGTTCGGGATGAAGGGAATGTCGGCGCCGGTGAACCACAGCACGCTGTTGGTGGCCGACTTGCGTGACGAGCCGGTGCCCACCACGTCGCCCACATAGGCCACCACTGCGCCGGAAGCCTGCGCTTTGGCATGCAGCGCGTTGATCTGCGCAATCGGGCCGCGCTTGCCATCTTCTTCCGGCGTGAAAGGTGCGCCTTCGCGTTTGTTCTTCAGTATCGCCAGCGCATGCAAAGGAATGTCGGGGCGGCTCCAGGCGTCCGGTGCGGGTGACAGGTCGTCGGTATTGGTCTCGCCAGGTACTTTGAAGACCGTGAGCTTGATGCTCTTGGGCACTTCGGGGCGTGAGGTAAACCACTCGGCATCGGCCCAGCTTTGCAGCACGGCTTTGGCGTGTGCATTGCCTTTGTCGGCTTTTTCTTTCACGTCATGGAACTGGTCAAACATCAGCAAGGTGTTTTTGAGCGCCGTAGCAGCGGTGCTGGCAGTCACCGCGTCGTCCAGCAGGTCGATCAGCGGGGTGAGGTTGTAGCCGCCCAGCATGGTGCCCAGCAGTTGCGTGGCGTGCTCGCGCGTGATCAGCGTACATTTTTCTGTGCCGTGGGCCACGGCGGCCAAATACGAGGCCTTGACCTTGGCGGCATCGTCCACGCCCGCTGGCACGCGGTGGGTGATCATCTCAACCAGCGCTTTTTCTTCGCCTGCCACCGGGTTTTTAAGCTGCTCAATCAGCTCGCCAGTTTGCTTGGCGCTCAAAGGCAGTGCCGGGATACCCAAAGCGGCGCGCTCGGCGACGTGGGCTTGGTAGGTTTGCATGAATGCGGATGCCATGGTTTACTCCTTCATCTAACTCAAAAAATGCCGCCAGCACAGGCAATAATTGCGCAAGCAGCTATCAAAAAAATAGCTTTAATGGTGCATTATTTGGCCAGGCCATCCAGCACACCCGCGGTCGGGTTGGCGCGCATGGCGTCAGCCACAGCCTGTTGTGCAGGGCTGATGCAGTCATCCGCCAAGCGGCGGCTTTGGCGCTCGTTGAACAACATCGACTTGTTGGCCAGTTGCATAAACACCAGGCCAGTTTTCGCGTCTTCTAATCGCACTGCGCCTGACTTGGTGGGTACCGGCACCACATCGTATTTGACCGAGGCAAACGACAAATCAAACGCGCCTTGAATCTTGGGATCGGGCGTGATGGTAATGCTCTTGCCATCGGCGCAAGCGACGCGTCCGGTGTGGACTATCTGGGCAATCGACAATTGTTCGTCCGTCAGTGCTACCGGCGCGGCTGCCACTGCGGGCGCAGCCTTTGCGGGTGCTGCCTTAGCTACGGACTTAGCTGCTGGTTTTTTAGCGGGCGGGTTGGTTTGCGCGCAAACGCCTGTGGCCAGAGTCATCGCAGACACAGCCAACAGCAAAGTGGTCATTACTTTACGCATCATCAATTCTCCTGGAAGTGGTTTTAGGTTAATGAAAAAAAGCTTGCATGCCATTGGGAAGTGCCCTGCCCGTGCTGTGCGCGCGCTCCAGCACTTGCCAATAGTAGCGGTAACTGGCCCGGTCATGCAATTGGCCGGCGAAGCTGGTGGGAGCCCAATCAACACTGGCACCAGCAGCTATGATGTTAGTAGCAACCTCAATCTCTGCCTCTAGCGGGGCAAAGGCTGCCAAAATGGGCCGTATTTGCGCCGGGTGGATACTCCACATGCGTGTGTAGCCCAACTCGCGGCTGGCTTTGTGGGCTGCGGCTTGCATGGCGGACGTATCGGTAAACTCAGTCACCACACAGTGCGAAGGCACTTTGCCAAAGGCATGGCAGGCAGCGGCAATTTCAGTTTTGGCACGCAGCACCAAGGGGTGGGTAAACTGCCCTTGTGACCCCATCGCTGCCGCGGGAATGGCACCACCATGCGAGGACACAAAATCCATCAAACCAAAACTGATCGACTGCACGCGTGCATGCGCGGCAATGTCAAAAGCGCGGTGCACGGCACCCGAGGACTCCAACAGCACTTGCAGTGGAATGTGCGCGCCACCTGCTGCGTCGATACTGCGCACAGCCAGTTGCACATCTTCCACGCGCTCTACTTTGGGCAGCATGATGTAGGCCAAGCCTTGCCCTGCGCCTTTAACCAACAAGTCGATATCAGACTCGAACGCCGGATGGTCTACCGGATGCACCCGCACGCCGATGCGTGGTTGCGCTTTCGCGTCTTTTCTGGTGGCTGCGTGCGCTTGATTGACAAGTGCCACCACCAGATTGGCGTGGTCAATCTCGCCGCCCACGGGGGCGCCGTCTTCACAGTCGAGCGACGCATCAAACACGCATGCGCCGAACTCCTCGATCATCTCGGCCTGCAAAGCCAGCGACTTGCGCATCCGCACTTCCACGCCGCTGTAATGGTCACAGACCGGCAGTGAGATACCGCCAGCCTGGGAGCCCAACAACACTTCGCGTGGATGCTTCATAGATAACCAATAACCTTTCGGGCCGTAGCGAGCGGCGCGCAGCAGGCCATTACAGCAAGTGCTTCACGCCGTCTTGCTCGCCTTGCAACTCGGCCAAGGTCTTGTTGATGCAAGTCTGGCTGAACTCATCGATGGCCAAACCTTCCACGGGTTTGTAATCGCCACCTTCGCAGGTCACCGGGAAGCCAAACATGGTGTCTTTCGGAATGCCGTACTGGCCGTCGGATGGGATGCCCATGGTGACCCACTTGCCATTGGTGCCCAAGGCCCAGTCGCGCATGTGGTCAATAGCGGCGTTGGCTGCCGAGGCGGCTGACGAGACACCGCGTGCCTCGATGATGGCCGCGCCGCGCTTGCCCACGGTCGGCAGGAAAGTGTTGGCATTCCACTCTTGGTCGTTGATCATTTTGGCTACGCTTTCGCCATTGATGGTGGCAGAGCGGTAGTCGGCGTACATGGTGGGCGAATGGTTGCCCCACACGGCCAGTTTCTCAATCGAGGCCACGGCCTTGCCGGTTTTGGCAGCAATTTGGCTCAGGGCGCGGTTGTGGTCCAGGCGCAGCATGGCGGTGAAGTTTTTACGCGGCAGATCGGGCGCGCTCTTCATGGCAATGTAGGCGTTGGTGTTGGCCGGATTGCCCACCACCAGCACTTTGACCGTGCGTGAAGCCACTGCGTTCAGGGCCTTGCCTTGCGCGGTAAAAATGGCACCGTTGACCGCCAGCAGCTCAGCCCGCTCCATGCCGGGGCCACGTGGGCGTGAACCTACCAGCAATGCGTAGTCGGTGTCTTTGAAGGCGGTCATCGGGTCGCTATGGGCTTCCATGCCAGCCAACAAGGGGAAGGCGCAGTCGTCCAGCTCCATCATCACGCCCTTGAGGGCCTTTTGCGGGCCCTCTACGGGCACTTCCAGCAATTGCAAAATCACTGGCTGGTCTTTGCCCAGCATTTCGCCGCTGGCGATACGGAACAACAATGCGTAACCAATTTGACCAGCGGCACCGGTAACGGCCACGCGAACAGGTTTTTTGCTCATGGGAAACTCCAAAATGAAAGTGAGGTGGGTGAAAGCAACAAGAAATCGGGCCGCATGTCTGTGCGCAAAATGCGCTGACCACGCCGCAAAGCCCTAGAGTTTACCCTCGAAAAGCGTGTTTGGTCAATTTGTCTTATGTCTTATATAAGATATGATGGCAACTGTCTTTCTCAAGACACTCAAAGTCCTATTTTTTATCCACCGCCATGGCTGCTGTTCCTACCCTTGTTGTTGACGATTTTGCAGGTGCCACGCCGGCTTTTAGCCCGCTGTACAGCCAAATCAAAGCCCTGATCTTGCAAAGCCTGCAGTCCGGCGAATGGAAGCCGGGCGAGGCCATACCGTCAGAGATGGACTTGGCCGCACGCTTCCGCGTGAGCCAGGGCACCGTGCGCAAAGCCATTGACGAGCTGGCCAGTGACAACCTGGTCGTGCGCCGCCAAGGCAAAGGCACTTTTGTGGCCACCCATGCCGAAAACCATGTGCAATTTCGCTTTTTAAAGCTGGTACCCGACACGGGCGCACCCGGTAGCGAAGGCCCTGCCCAACGCGACATCATCGACTGCCGCCGCACCCGCGCAACAGCCGATGTAGCCCGCGCCCTGGCCCTGAAAACCGGCGATGCCGTGCTGCAAGCGCGCCGCGTGCTGAGCTACGGCGGCGTGCCCACCATTGTGGAAGACCTGTGGCTACCGGCCACACCGTTCAAAGGCCTCACAGCAGAGCGCCTGTCGGACTACCACGGCCCAATGTATGCGCTGTTTGAAACCGAGTTCAATGTGCGCATGGTGCGCGCCGACGAGAAGATACGCGCCGTACCCGCTGCCGAAGGGCTGGAGGCTCTGCTTAAAGTGCCGCTGGGTACCCCCTTGCTCAGCGTAGAGCGCATTGCCTACACCTACAAAGACGCCCCCATGGAACTGCGGCGCGGCTACTACCGCACTGATACCCACCACTACCACAACAGCCTGAGCTGAAGTTTTGTTAACTCCGTGGTCACTATTGTTTTTATAGCTGCTCCCGCGATATTCTATTGGCCTATAGACCGATATACCATAAGAAACAGCCTGAAATAGTCAGGTTTTTACTTCTCTTTTACTGTGACTGTGATGGACCCGTACCACGCAGCCAAGTCTTCAATGTCTTGGTCGCTCAGGCTTTTGGCAATCACTGCCATCACTTCGTTAGCGCGCTTGCCGTTGCGGTATTGCTTGAGCTGCTCGGCGGTATAAATCTCAGGCTGCCCAGCCAAATGCGGGGCGTTAGGGAGCTGGCTGATACCTAAAAGGCCATGGCATGTAGCGCACATCGCAGCGCGTGCTTTGCCAGCGGCTATATCGCCGGCAAAGGCGGGCTGAAGGCTAGCAGCCACTGCCCAAGCCGTCAATACCAACCCACTTTGAACCTTGTATTTTCCCAGGAGCTTCATCATGACTTCCATTCAAAAAAATGGGCGCGTGTACTGCACACGCGCCCTGTACGCAGACCCGTTAGGGTTTATTCAGAATAACTGATGCGGTAGATCGCACCTGCAAAGTCGTCCGACACCAGGATGGAGCCATCGGGCAAGTTAGCCACATCTACAGGACGGCCACGATACTGGCGTGTCTCGCTGTCCAGCCAACCGTCAGCAAACACCTCGGTCTTGTCGGCGGTGCCATCAGCCTTCAAGCTGGTGAACATGATGCGCGCACCAATCGGGTTGGTGCGGTTCCATGATCCATGCTGGGCCGAGAAGATGCCGCCTTGGTACTTGGCCGGGAACTTCTTGCCGGTGTAGAAGGCCATGCCCAGGTCTGCGGCATGGGCATCCATGTACACCTCAGGGTTGGTCACGTTGGCTGGCAGTGGGTCTTTGTCGTAGCCGTGCTCGGTGATGCGGGTTTTACCCTGAATCCACGGATAGCCAAAGAACTGGCCTGCCTTGGTGATGCGGTTGATCTCGCCAGCGGGAATGTCGTCACCCATGCCGTCGGTTTGGTTATCGGTAAACCAGAGTGTGCCGTCTTTGGGGTTGAAGTCATGGCCCACGGAGTTACGAATACCCGTGGCATACACCTCGCGCTTGCTGCCGTCAAAGGCGTTCATGCGCACCATGCCGCCAATGCCAACTTTGTTGTAAATGTCGATCTTGTCGCGCGGCTGCACATTGTGCGGCTGGCCCAGCGACACGTACAACATGCCGTCAGCGCCTACCCGGCACACCCGTGCACCGTGGTTGTAGCTCTCCTCTTCGACGGGGATCAGTTTGCCTTGGCCTACCACTTCGATGACCGCGACATCTGGGCCTTCATAGAAGAACTCGGCTGCGGGGAAGTTGAGCACGCGGTTATGCTCGGCGACGATCAAGAAGCCGTCTTTAGTCCAGCACACGCCGTTGGGGTTGGTAAATTTGAGGGAAGGGGCAAAGGATTTCACCTCGGTGGCAGCCGGGCCGCTGTTGCGGTTAGTCACTGCCCATACGGTGGTTTTGCGTGTGCCGACAAACAGCATGTTGGTGGATGGCGCTACTGCCATGTGGCGAGCGTCTGGCACGATGGCATACAGCGCGATCTTAAAGCCTGCAGGCATTTTGACGCGCTTTAAATTCTCTTTGATCGCATCGGCATTGGCACCCGTTTGTGGCACCACCGGGATGTTCAAATCCGTGGTGGCGACGCGCATTTGCTTGAGCTTGTCGATATTGGCTTGCGCGTACACCGTGCCTGCAAATACGACGCCCATCAGAGCGCCCAAAGTTGATAATAAGTGTCGCTTCTTAAACCGCATGATGACTCCTAGTATTGGATATTGGGTAAAGGCAATGAAGCCGCAACCGAATGTGCAATTGCGCAATGCCCAAGTAAATATTGCCACTAGAAAATCTCTTTGACTAGCGCGTGGGCGACAACTTATTGACGGCTTGTCACCTAGGCGCTAACCGTGTTCCTATCAGTTCAACCTACATTTTCTACTCTCACCTACACGATTTTTCAAGTTTCTTGGCACTCAAAAAATGTACGGGCAAGCGATATGTGCAGATACGTTTTGTATCTGTTGTTACTCGGGTTGCAGTAAAGTCAGTGTTGGAAAAAGGCCCCTAACCACAACCGTCAACGCACTACCGCTTCAAAACTTATAGCTGCCCACAATGCCTAGCAGCCAGGTACGTCCAGGCGATGGCTCGTAGTATTGCGCGCTGGCCTGGTTGACAATCACCGAGCCGACATACGACTTGGCCAGCAAGTTATCTACTCTGGCGAATTCTCGCAAGGTCCAGTTGCCCAGTTTTTGGTTAAACGATATGCGCGCGGCCACCGTGCCATAGCCAGGGGCCGACTCGTTATTCAGGTCGTTGACTGTCACTTTGCTGGTGGCACGCCACTCCACCCCCGCCTGCACCCCGCCATCGGCACTGGTCCAGCCAAGGTCTGCAAACACCGTTTGCTTGGGCACACCGGGTATCAGGTTGCCCGCCGCCACAGGCACCCCTTGGGCGAGCGTACAGGTGGTGGTGAAACAGGCCTTGAACGCATCGGTGTAGCTGGCGCGCAGGTAGGTGTAGGCCCACTGGGTTTTCCAG
>JAYVDN010000608.1:0-3869 GCA_043749385.1 Polaromonas sp. | reverse complement strand
GCTATGAATGTGATAGTAATGACCGGTGCCTCGGACGGCATAGGCGCCGAGATAGCGCGCCAACTGGCGAGCGCTGGCAAGGCCGCCACCGCGCTGGTGCTGGCCGCGCGTGATGAAGCCAAGCTACAGCAAGTGGCTGCGCAGTGCAATGCCCTGGGTGCGCAAACTTGGGTGGTCAAAACCGATGTCGGCGTGCAGGCCGATTGCCGCCATTTGATCGACCAAAGCTTGCAAAAGTTTGGCCGCATCGACGCACTCATCAACAACGCAGGCATCTCTGCCCAAGCGTTGTTTGAAGACGTGAAAGACAGCGACCTGGGCTGGTACGAAGACCTGATGCGCATCAACCTGTGGGGCAGCGTGTGGTGCACGCACGCGGCGCTGGCGCACCTCAAAGCCACCAAGGGCAGCATCGTCGCCGTGTCGTCGCTGGCTGGGCTGATAGGCGTGCCGGGCCGTACGGCCTACTGTGCCAGCAAGTTTGCCATGACCGGCTTTTTTGAGGCCCTGCGCGCCGAGCTCAAAGGCGCAGGCGTGAGCGTGACCACCGCCTACCCCGGCGTAGTGGCCACCCAAATCCGCTACCGGGGCCTCAACGCGGCGGGCGTGGCAGCAGGTTCGAGCGGGCTGAAAGAAGACGACGCGATGAGCGTCGATGAATGCGCCCGATTGATCATTACCGGCATGCAGCGGCGCGAACGCGAGGTGGTGATGAGCGGCAAAGGCAAGCTGGGCCGGTGGCTCAAACTGCTCTCACCCGGCACCGTAGAGAACATGGCACTGGCGGCGCTGAAGGATGATGTGAAGCCGAAGAACTGAATGCGCTTATCAGCGCATGGTATGGCTCACCGACCATCGCGTCCACTCGCCCACATATCGCTTTCAAGCACACAGGACTTACATGCACGGATCTGAATCAATTTCGCCTTGGGTGGCGCGCTGGTCGCACTTGGTGCCCGTTGGCAGCACGGTGCTGGACGTGGCCTGTGGTTTGGGGCGGCACGCGCTGCATTTTTCCAAGCTTGATCACCCTGTAGCCGCCGTAGATATTGCGCAAGCAGCTATCGATGAAGTAGCAAAAAAACTCCCGCCTACCGCGCAACTGAAGGTAGCCGATATCGAAAACGCCCCTTGGCCTTTCATGGAAAACGACGCACCGCAGCAGTTTGGCGCAGTAGTGGTGACCAACTACTTGTGGCGCGCTTTGCTGCCCACCATCGTGGCCTCGCTGGCACCGGGTGGTGTACTGCTCTATGAAACTTTTGCGCATGGCAACGCCAGCGTGGGCAAGCCATCACGGCCTGACTTTTTGCTGCAACCTGGTGAGCTGCTGGCTGCCTGCGCGGGGCTGCGCGTGGTGGCCTATGAAGACGGCTTTTTAGGCGCGCCAGAGCGTTTTGTGCAGCGCATAGTGGCAGTGCGGGAGGCCGTGCCAGCGGCAGATGAAAGCACGCCAAAAAGCACCGCTAACAGCACCACTGACACCACCACTGACAGCAAGTCCACCAGCGCAGCGCATCAAAAATCCGAAAATACAGCATCAATAGCGCCCCCTCGCTACGCGCTATAGCCCTGCGCGGGCGGGTAAAATCTATGCATGAACCAAATTACCGGAAGCATTGTTGCGCTCGTCACCCCGTTCCACCCTGATGGCAGCGTCGATTACCCCACCCTGCGCAAGCTGATTGACTGGCATATTGCCGAGGGCACCGACTGCATTGGCGTGGTCGGTACCACGGGCGAGTCGCCCACTGTCAACGTGGACGAGCATTGCGAGATCATTCGCGTCTCGGTGGAACAAGCCAAAACCCACGGTGCCAAGCGCGTGCCCATCATGGCAGGCTGCGGTGCCAACAGCACCAAAGAAGCCATTGAACTGGCCCAGTTTGCCAAAAACGTAGGGGCAGACTGTCAACTGCAGGTAGTGCCCTACTACAACAAGCCCACCCAAGAAGGCCAGTACCAGCACTTCAAGGCCATTGCCGAGGCCACGGGTGACTTGCCTACGATTCTTTACAACGTGCCCGGCCGCAGCGTGGCCGATATGCAGCACGACACCGTCATGCGCCTGGCGCAGGTACCGGGCATTGTGGGCATCAAAGAAGCCACCGGCAACATCGAGCGCGCGCAGTGGCTGATCAAAGACGCGCCCAAGGGCTTTGCCGTGTACTCGGGCGACGACGGCACCGCCGTGGCCCTGATGCTATGCGGCGGGCAGGGCAACGTGAGTGTGACGGCTAACATCGCTCCGCGTTTGATGCACGAGCTGTGCGTGGCCGCTATGGCGGGTGACGCTAAAAAAGCCATGCAGATCCAGCAGCGCTTGCTGCCGGTGCACAAAAACCTGTTTATCGAGGCCAACCCTATTCCCGTGAAATGGGCCATGGCCAAGATGGGCCTGTGCGGTGGCACCCTGCGCCTGCCCATGACAGCCATGGCACAATCGCTTGAACCAACTGTATTGGCTGCGCTCAAAGCCTCTGGGCTGGTGTAAGCCCAACCGTTTAAGCACCGCCCCCGTTTTTACCTAGGAATTATTTGTGGTGACCCCATCTCGCACGTTGACCTGCACAATGACCCGCACCCTGACCCGTAACCACCCAGGAGTGGGCCGCTCCGTCTTTTTGGCGCTCGCCACCTGCGCGTTGCTCGCAGGCTGCTCCACTCTGGACGGTGATAAAGTAGATTACAAAAGTGTTGGCAAAGGCCCATCGCTGGAAGTGCCACCCGACTTGACCGCTTTGTCCCGCGACAACCGCTATGTAGTGCCCGGCGGCGCTGTCACCGCCAGTGGCTTTGCCACCGGCCAAAACACCCCTGGCACACCCGTGGCTGCCACTACGGTGGGAGATGTGCGCATAGAGCGCGCAGGCTCGCAGCGCTGGCTGGTAGTGAACCGCAACGCCGACCAGCTATGGAGCCCGGTGCGCGACTTTTGGCAGGAAAACGGATTTTTGCTCACCACCGACCAGCAAGCCTTGGGTATTTTGGAAACCGACTGGGCCGAGAACCGCGCCAAATTGCCGCAAGACTTTATCCGCGCCACCATTGGCAAAGTGTTTGACAGCCTGTACTCCACGGGTGAGCGCGACAAGTTTCGCACCCGGCTAGAGCGCAATGGGGACGCCACCGAAATTTTCGTCAGCCACCGAGGCATGGTAGAAAAAGCCTCCGGCGGCAAATCACCCACCCAAGCCGATGGCACCGTGTGGGAGCCGCGCGCCCCTGATCCAGAACTGGAAGCTGAATTTCTGCGCCGCTTGATGGTCAAGCTGGGCGTCACACAAGAGCAGTCCAAAGCACTGGTAGCGTCTGGCCAAGCCAAATCCACCTCGCGCATATCGGCTGTGAACGGCTCCCCGGTAGTGCAAGTGGATGAAGGCTTCGACCGCGCTTGGCGCCGTGTGGGCTTGGCGCTTGACCGCACCGGCTTTACCGTAGAAGACCGCGACCGTGCGCAAGGCGTGTACTTTGTGCGCTATGTGCAGCCCACCGATGGCAAAGAGCCAGGCTTTTTCAGCAAACTTTTCAGCAGCACCAAAGACGCTGCACCGCTGAAGTTCCGTATCTCACTCAAAAGCGCAGGGGACTCGACCACTGTGTCAGTACTCAACGCAACGGGCGCAGCAGAAACCTCTGAAAACGCGCAGCGTATAGTCAAAGTCATTGCTGATGATTTGAAATAAGGCGCCTGGCGCTGCGGTCAGATGCACGCTGACCAGAAAAAAGCCCCACAAGCCATGCGCTTGTGGGGCTTTTTTTTGACGGTATCTGTATTTCGTAGAATTTTACAAACCCAGTGCCGCAATACCAGCGCGTGCGATTTGTGCATCTTCGCTAGACTTCACGCCGCTTACGCCCACCGCGCC
>JAYVDN010000607.1:0-1745 GCA_043749385.1 Polaromonas sp. | reverse complement strand
CAGGGTTTTACCCTTCAGATCGGCCAAGGATTTGATAGACGCATCGGTGGTGATAAACACAGATTTGAACTTTTCATCCTCTTCACGCTGCACCAGGGGCACGGCCTTGCCGCCGGAGCGCACATTGGCCTGCACAAAGGTAAAGCCGCCAAACCAGGCCAAGTCCACTTGCTTGTTGGCCAAGGCCTCCACTGACGCAGCGTAGTCGGTCACAGGGGTGTATTCCACCTTCATGCCCAGTTTGCCTTCCAGGTACTTCACCAGCGGGCCAGCTTTGCGGGCCAGCTCGGTGGGAGATTCATCGGGGATCGCGGTGATACGGAATACTTGCTGCGACAAAGCAGCGCCTACTGCCGAAAATGCAGCCAAAGCCAAAACAGATTTCAAAACCAAACGACGCATTGATAACTCCCATAAAAAAGTCCCTACGCAGGGACAACAAAGCCATTCTCTCAGGATTCCTAAAACCGTGCAGGCCACTCAAGCGTTCATGACGAAGCGTTATGTTCCGAGCGCTCACTCATGTAGACTGCAGTGAAGACAACACCCCCGTTTGGGTAGCCGCCGTGTAAGATAAGTTCCTCGATACTGACCAAACATTGCAGTTCATCAGTCTTTTGAGCAGTTGGCTTCTTACAACCTCTCTTCCATTTCCATCCAATATATGCCCGCACTGCGCTTTTATGACCTCTACGCCGCCCACCCCAGCAGCATCCGGGCCGAACTCAGCGAAGGCCTGCTCAGCACGCAGTCCCATACCTCCCCCAAGTACCTTTACGACAGCCTAGGCTCGCGCCTGTTTGACGCAATTACCGAGCTGCCAGAGTACTACCCTACCCGCACCGAGGCGGCCATCTTTAACCAAGAGCGCAAGGCCATCGCCGCGCTCTTACCGCGCTATGCCAGCATGGTGGATCTGGGAGCCGCCAGCTGCACCAAAGCCACTGGCTGGTTTGACGCGCTGGCCCCCGCGCACTACACCGCTGTTGACATCTCCACCGACTACCTGCGCGCCACCCTCAGCGCCCTGCAGCAGCAGCGCCCAGCCATCGCCATGGCCGGTGTGGGCATGGACTTTTCAAGCACCCTGGAACTGCCTGCCGAGCTGCATGCCGAGGTCACCCAGCGCCCTGTGATAGCGTTTTACCCAGGCTCCAGCATTGGCAACTTTGCGCCGGATGAGGCCAAAGAATTTTTGCAGCGCGTGCAGCGCCTGTGCGCGCAAGGCCAAAGCGGTGGCGGCTTGCTGATCGGTGTAGATCTGGTCAAGCCCATCGAGATTTTGGAGCCTGCCTACGACGACGCTCTGGGCGTGACGGCGGCATTCAACTTGAACATGCTGCGCCATATCAACACCTTGCTGGGCAGCAACTTCGACGTGCGCGACTGGCAGCATGTAGCGTTTTTTAACACCAAGCTATCGCGCATTGAGATGCACCTGGAGGCCAAGCAGGCCCTGTCGGTGCAATGGTCAGTCGACGGTGCCCCGTGTGAATGCCACTTTGCTGCGGGTGAGCGGATTCACACCGAAAATTCGTACAAATGGACGGTGGAGAAGTTCTCCGGGCTGCTCCAGTCGGCTGGGTTTTCATCTACCCAGGCTTGGACCGATGCCCAGGGGAATTTTGCGGTTTTTTGGGCGAACACTTGAGCGGGGACTAGGTGACCACATCGCGCCCCAGTGGCGCGAAACCACGCGAAGCATCGCCATATGACCCTGGCGGGCTAGGCATCTTCAAACCCGC
>JAYVDN010000606.1:0-1798 GCA_043749385.1 Polaromonas sp. | reverse complement strand
TAGTCAAACTTTGGGTAGGCTGCGCGCAGCGATGCGAAATAGTCGTTGGGCGAGATATGGTCGAAACTTGTGCTGCGCGGCTCTACCCGAAACACTTGCTGGCGGTAGACGCTAGGCTGGTCTTTCAACCGCACTTGGTTAAGTTGCAGTGTGCCCGCTTGCACAGCCAAATCCCCGGCCAGCAATCGCACCAGCGTGGTCTTGCCTGCGCCATCGCCCCCGCGCACCAGGCTCACGCCTGCTGGGGCGTGAAAGCTCAAACCGATGAATAAGGGACATTGCGGGTAGGCGTAGTGCAAGTTGTCTACTTGCAAAATATGGGTACTAGGTGGATTGGAATTTTTGATGGCGAACCTACCTTTGTTTGGTTGATGTGCACGATTGTAGACAGAGCATGTCTGGCATCGCTGCCCAAAACGATTCACCTTTTGGCATACCAGAGCACGCCGCACAAGCATCTCAAGTAATATCTATTCGCATGCACACCCACCGCCCCAGCGCACACACCCCATTGCACCTGATCGCCCTGCTGTATGCAGCCGGGCTGCTGGCCGCACTGCAGTACGCCAAAATTCCCTATATGCTGCCTGGCCTACTGGGCCAAAGCGCCATGACTGCCATGCAACAAGCGCTGGTGCTGTCGGTGATCGGCATCGTGGGCGCGGTGGCGGGCACGTTTGCGGGGGCGGTGTGCCAGGCGGTGGGTTTGCGGCGCACTTTGTCGTTTGGTTTGGCAGTGGGTATGGTGGGGGCCGTACTGCCCTTGCTGGCCAGCCATTACGCCATGCTGCTGCTGGCGCGCGTGGTGGAGAGCGTAGCGCATATGGCGATCGTGGTAGCGGTGCCGACGCTGATTTTGTCTTTGTGCGCTGAGGAGGATCGCCCTAGAGTGATGGCTTTATGGAGCTGCTACTTTACCGTGACTTTTATTTTGGCGGCGCTGACGCTGCCCACCTTGCTAGAGGCCACCGGCTGGCGAGGTATCGCCGCGCTGCATGGGGCATTCATGCTGGTAGTGGGGGTGCTGTGCTTTGGGGTGCCCCAAGAAAGCAGGCGACACCACGGCGTGCTGTCAGCCAAAAGCCTGCTGCATGCGCAGTGGCGCTTGCTGCGCCAAGGCAAGCTACTGGCGATTCCGGCCACGTTTTTTGGCTACACCTTGTTGTTTGTGGCCTTGGTCAGTGTGCTGCCCAAGCTGTTATCGGGCACCGCGCATGGGTCCACCGCGCTGGCCATGGTGCTACCGCTAGCTTCGCTGGTGGGCACGCTCGTATCCCTTGCGGCGCTGGCCCAAGGCATTGCTGGGCACAGGCTGGTGGGCCTCTCTGCTGGGGCATTGGTGCTGGCAGGGCTGGGCTTGATGTTCACACCCGCACAGGGGCTGCTCACGCAAAGCGTGGTGCTGCTGTGCTTTGTGCTCTTGGGTACTTTGCCCGCGGGCATCATCAGCTCGATACCGGTACTGTTCGAACCGGGTGACCCGGACGTCACCTTGGTCAATGGTGGGCTGGTGCAGTTTGGCAACTTGGGTAACTTTGTCGGCTCGCCCATCTTGGCCGCCATGCTGCTTCAGTTTGGCTGGGTGAGCATTGGCGCTTATGTACTGGCAGGCGGGTTGATCGTGTCGGTGTGCCTATTATTTTTGCGTAAACATGCAGCCCCAGCGCATTCGGAATAAACTTGCTTCATGACTACTCACTTAACCATCGATTTCGTATCCGACGTATCTTGCCCTTGGTGCGTGATCGGCCTGAAGGCGCTGGACCAAGCGCTGGCCAAGGTAGGCGGCGACATCACG
>JAYVDN010000605.1:0-2348 GCA_043749385.1 Polaromonas sp. | reverse complement strand
GGCAAAGCGCAGGTAGTCGGGCGCGGTGGACAGCAGGCCACCGCCTGCGGATTCGTAGACGGGCACTTTGCTGGTATCGAGCAGGCGCACGGCCAGGGTGGTGCTGTCGGGGTCGATGGCAAAGGGTTGGGCGATGCGCGCTTGGCTAGCGGTGGGCACCGCAAAGCCGGTATCCCCCATGCCCAAAGGCCCAAAGATGCGGGCCTGCAAATAGGTGCCCAGGGTTTGGCCGCTCACACGTTCTATCAGCGCGCCCACAATGTCGGTAGAGCGGCCATATTCCCACACGGTGCCGGGCGCGTAGGCCAGTGGTAGCGTGGCCAGGCGGTGTGAAAACTCAGTGTTCGTCAGCTTGCCCTGCTCTACCCCAACCTTGCGGTATTCGGCTTTCACCATCGAGTCGCCGAAGATGCCGTAAGTCAAGCCGCTGGTATGGCGCAACAGGTCTTGCACCGTGGGTGCGCGCGTGCCTGGCAGCTCGGTAAGCGGGATGCGCTCGATCAGCGGCTGGCCCACATCGTCCCGGCCCGGCACACCCAGCGTGAGGCCTTCAAACTCTGGCAGGTATTTCGCCACCGGGTCGGCAATCTGCACCAAGCCGTCTTCCACCAGCATCATCAGAGCCACCGAGGCGATGGGCTTGGTCATGGAGTAGATGCGAAAAATGCTGTCGGTGCGCATGGCATCTGTTGCGCTGGGGTCGCGCTGGCCCAGCGCTTGGTCAAGCAAGGTTTTGCCGTCTTTATGCACCAACATCACCACGCCAGGCAAGCGGCATGCGTCGATGTCGGCTTGGACGATGCGCGTGATGCGCTCTAGGCTGGGGGTGTGCATGGGGGTTTCCGTTAGGAGCACATCGGCCATCGCGAGAATGTTCGGTTTGGCAAAGTGCTCAGTTTGTGTGCGCAGATAATACCCAGTAAAAAATGGGTAGTGTCAGGCCATCCAAAGTTGCCGCCAACGCAGGCAGTACACCGCCCCTGCATCAGCGCAAGTTTTAGACTAAAATACGTAGTCACATATGTATCTACAGCACGAATGATTCACCATGCACACCACCCAATATGAAGGTAGCGTTGTCCAGGTAGGCAACAGCCGTGGCATGCGCCTGCCAGCGGGATTTTTCAACGCCCATCCCGAGTTCAGCGGCAAGGTGCGCGCCACCTTCGTGGGTGACGGGCAAGTGCTCATCTCGGCCCAGCCAGTTGCCAAAGGCAAAGCCGCCAAACCTGAAACTGACCCGATCATGGACAGCTTTTTGAGTTTTCTAGAAGTGCACATGGGCACCCACCCAGAGGACATCGTCGCCGCCGATGGCGCCCAGCTCGGCCGTATTGGCGCACTGGTTGCTGGCGTGAAGGCAGGTTAAACGCCATGGTGGCCAACGGTTGGCAGCTTTTTTATTTCAAAGCTTTTAAAGCTGCACTCGACGAGCTGGAAGCCACTGTCACCCAGCTAGCCCAGCGTGACCCGGCAGGCTTCAGGGCACACCCTAAAACCAAGTTGTTGGCTTCTGTGTACCAAGCCATCACTCAGCAGGTGCCCGCAAACCCCGATGCCGCGGTGTTTCGGCTAGGCAAGACCCTCGAATCCCCGGGTGCGGCTAACACGCACTGGCGGCGCGTCAAAAAAGGCTTGCCTGACCGCTACCGCCTGTTCTTCCGCTTTGCCTCCAGCCCGGTGAAACTGATTGTGTACGTGTGGTTTAACGACGAAGACACCCTGCGCAAAGCAGGTGCCAAAACCGACGTGTACGAAACCTTCAAGCGAATGCTGTCCAAAGGCCGCGTGCCCCAGTCAATGGACGAGCTGCTGGCCCAGGCCACACTACCCACTTGAAATAAATGTAGAAGATAGTTGCAGCCCAATAAAAACAAGCGTAAGAAGCTACTGAATATATAGCGCGTAACAGACTAGGCAGCTGTACCTTTGCTAGGATTAATCAAATACTTGGTCGCCGTGGCGCGCTGGCCATACACGGCTATCTCGCTCAGCGTCAGCGCCTCGGCCAAAGACACCTCTTTGGAGTAGTGGCTGGCAAACGTGGTTTTCAGCTCCGAGGCCACGCGGGCTTTGAGCTGCAGCATTTTGCCTGACCCGAGTTTTTGCAGGTATGAGAACACCAGCCAGCCGCCCATGCCCCAGGCCATGCCGAAGCTGCGGTTGAAGGTGGTGGGGCTGGTGTCCAAGCCGCCGTAGAGGTACACCTGTTTGTGGGTGGTGCTGCCGTAGCGGCTGTATTCTTTGCTGGTTTTATTCAGCGCGGCTTCCATGCAGGTAAGGATTTGCCCAGCCAGCTTGCCACCGCCTGCAGCATCAAAAGCCAGCGTGGCTCCGGTGGCTACCAA
>JAYVDN010000604.1:0-5572 GCA_043749385.1 Polaromonas sp. | reverse complement strand
AGTATTTTTGCAGCGAGATGCCCGGCTCGAGTCCAGCTCTCAGGTGCGCACGCTAGCCCAACGACCAACCTAGTGCATACACCACAAAATTTCAACAAGAAAACAATCCATAAATCCCGTAAATACTGCTCAACCAGCTATGAAATTAATAGTAATTCTAGGCTAACAGTTGCAGCTCAAGATCATGCAGCACTTTATAGCAAGGCAGCACTTTAGCTACGCTGCTATTAGGCTCACGCCCTTGTGCAATAGCAGCAAAAAACTCGCGATCTTGCAGCTCAATACCATTCATAGACACATCTACCTGGTTAACGTCAATCTTCTCGTCCTTGCCATTAAACAAATCGTCGTAGCGCGCAAGATAAGTTGCCGTATCACCAATGTAGCGAAAGTAAGTGCCCAGAGGCCCATCGTTGTTAAAGCTCAAACTCAAAGTACAAATCGCACCATTGGCCGCTTTGAGCTGAATGCTCATGTCCATCGCAATGCCTAAAGTGGGATGAATTGGCCCTTGCAGCGCATTGGCTTTGACAATCGGCGATCCACACTGGTAAGCAAACAAATCTACCGTATGCGCAGCATGGTGCCACAGCAAATGGTCGGTCCAGCTGCGCGCTTGGCCTAGCGCGTTCATATTGGTGCGGCGGAAAAAGTAGGTTTGCACGTCCATCTGCTGGATGTTGAACTTGCCCGCTGCAATTTGCTTTTGGACGTACTGGTGGCTGGGGTTAAAGCGACGGGTGTGACCGCACATCGCTACCAGCCCCGTTTGCTTTTGCATGTCCACCACGGCTTGCGCATCCTTCCAGCTGTCGGACAGCGGAATTTCTACCTGCACATGCTTGCCCGCTTGCAGGCATTGGATGGTTTGCGCGGCATGCATTTGCGTGGGGGTGCAAAGGATGACGGCATCCACTTCTTTGAGCGCCAAGCTGTCGGCCAGATTGGTGGTGACGTGTTTGATGCCGTATTTGGCGGCGATTTCTTGCGTCTTGGGCAGCTCGCGGCCTATCAGCGATACAACTTCTACGCCGGCAATGTTTTTGATACCGTCGATATGTTTGATGCCAAAGGCACCTGCACCTGCGAGGGCGACTTTGATGGTTTTCATAATTGGTTCTCTAAAATTAAATGTCCCACGGCCGTGTTCGACGCGGGCACATGGTAGAAGCGGTGCGCTACTTTGGGCGCTTTGCCGCCGTTCAAATCGGCCAGCGCGCCACGGGCGGTGAGCCACATCACCAGCTCAATGCCTTCGCTGCCCGCCTCGCGCACAGAGTTAATATGCGGCACGGCAGCCTGCGCCTCGGGGTCTTTGATCATCAAGTCCATGAAGTAGGCATCAAATTCTTTGTTGATCAAGCCAGCGCGCGGGCCTTGCAGCTGGTGGCTCATGCCGCCCGTGCCCCAGATTTGCACGTTCAGGTCTTTATCAAACGACTCTACCGCTTTGCGAATGGCCTTGCCTAAATTGAGGCAACGCTTGCCCGAAGGCACTGGGTACTGCACCACGTTAATCGCTATCGGTATCACTGGGCAAGGCCACTCCACTGGCTGGCCGCACATGAGGGTGAGCGGTACGGTCAAGCCGTGATCGACATCCATCTTGTTGACAATCGTGAGGTCAAAATCATCCTGAATCACCGACTGCGTGATGTGCGCGGCCAGCTCGGGGTGGCCGATCACCTTGGGCACCGGGCGCGGGCCCCAGCCTTCATCAGCGACGGCGTATTCTGCTGCGCAGCCGATGGCAAAGGTAGGAATCATCTCCAGGCTGAAGGCCGTGGCGTGGTCGTTAAACACCAGCAAGATCACATCGGGTTTGTTGTCTTTGAGCCATTGCTTGGAATACTCGTAGCCCTTGAACAGCGGCTGCCAATACGGCTCTTGCGTTTTGCCTAAATCAACGGCTGCGCCGATAGCGGGAACGTGGGAGGTGAAAACACCTGCGGTAATACGTGCCATCTTAGGCGCTCGCTTTCTGTTGGGTTTTTCCTTGGGGTTGGCGGTTAGCTTGCGCGTCACCGCCCTCGCCCACCACGCGATTGCCTTCGACGCTGCGGCCACCGGCAATCATCATGTTGCGGTACTCGTCCTCGGTCATGCCGGTCATACTGCCCGCCATCTGCTGGAAGCTCCTGCCGTGCGTAGCGCCGAGTTTGGCTAAAAAGTAAATGTTGCCGCCCAGGGAAATGGCTTTGTTCAAGTCCACATCCAGCACAGCCTGCTTTTGCGCCTCGGTCATCGGCCATTCGTCCAGATATTTGCGCTGGTCAGCCTTGAAACGCTCGCGGTTTTCATGCTTCATCAGCGACATGCAAAACTGGTTGAGATGAAAGCCTGCGCGCGACTGGTCCATGTCGAACATGGTCGTGCCGGGCACATTGAGATAGGGTTTTTCCAGGGACATCATTTACTCCAATACAACTTGGTAGGATTGTCCACCAATAGCTTCTGCTGCAATTCTGTGGTCGTGGCAATTTGCGGAATAAAGTCCACCAGCAAACCATCGTCAGGCATGTGGTTTTTCAAGTTCGGGTGCGGCCAGTCGGTGCCCCACAGCACGCGGTCGGGGAAGGATTCGACCAGTTTTTTCGCAAACGGAATCACGTCCTGGTAGGCGCGCTGCTCGCCGTTCAACGCGGGCGGGCCGGACACCGAGAGGCGCTCGGGGCAAGTGACCTTGCTCCAGATGTTGGTGTGCTCGCGCATCATCTTGAGGAACAGCGCAAACTCGGGGCCGTCTACGGGCTTGGTCGCATCCGGCCTGCCCATGTGATCGACGACCACGGTAGTGGGCAAGGCGGTGAAAAAGTCGTAGAGCTCGGGCAAGTCCACCGCTTCAAAATAAATCACCACATGCCAGCCCAGCGGGGCAATGCGGTTGGCGATCTCTAGCAGCACCTCGCGCGGGGTGAAGTCGGCCAAGCGCTTGACGAAGTTAAAACGTGTGCCGCGCACACCGGCTGCGTGCAAAGCGTGTAACTCGGCATCGGTGACATCACGGCTGACAGTAGCTACGCCGCGTGCTTTGTTGTTGGATGCATTCAGGGCATCAACCAAGGCGCGGTTGTCGCTGCCATGGCAGGTGGCTTGCACGATGACGTTTTTATCAAAGCCCAGGTGGTCGCGCAGGGCAAAGAGCTGTTCTTTGCTAGCATCGCAGGGCGTGTATTTTCGCTCGGGCGAGTAGGGGAATTTGTCGCTGGGGCCAAACACATGGCAGTGCGCATCTACCGCGCCTGCGGGGAGTTTGAAAGTGGGTTTGCTGGGGCCGGTGTACCAGTCTAGCCAGCCGGGGGTTTTGGTGAATTGCATGAATGTCGCTTTCTTTATGTTCGGTTGAAAAATTAGTCTGACTACGACTGTGTTTGTTTTCGCCTCTTGGGAGGCTGGCACCTGGACTGTGCCCGCTCAGGCACTTGGTGTGGACGGCTCCGCGGCTGTCCCCCGTTGCGGCCTAGGGCCGCTGCCTCCTCTTTTATGCCGCTGCTCCCTCCACGCCAAGCGCCAGAGCTGCGTACTGAGGTAGTTTGGAGCCACGCGTTGGATCGCCAACCTCTTCGCGAGATCAGGTCGGCGGTGCACTTAGCGCCGCGGCATTAAGGGGGAGTAGGCGGCCATAAGCCGCCACGGAGGACAGCCGCGGAGCTAAGTGCACCGTCGGCCTGATCCCGTACAAGACAACGGCAAGCAAAACAACGAGTGAACGAGAAAGCGCCCATCATCGAAACGCCACCAGTTTGCAAGTTGCACCGCATATTTTCAGTCAGGCTTGATATTCGCATCACGCACCAGCTTGTCATAGCGCACCCGCTCGGAGCGGATGAGCGCACCAAACTGCTCACTACTGCCGGGCACTACTTCGCCGCCCACCGCCGTCATGCGCTCACGCACCTCGGGGGTTTGCAGGGCTTTTTGTACTTTGGCATGCAGGCGCGCGACTATCGGTTTGGGTGTTGCTGCGGGTGCTACAAAGCCGTACCACACCGAAGCCTCAAAGCCTGCAAAGCCCGACTCGGCAATGGTGGGCACATCGGGGAAGATGCTGGAGCGGTGGGGGCTGAGCACGGCCAGTACTTTGAGCTTGCCGCTTTTGAAGTGCGGCAGCGCTTCCAGCGCGTTGACTGCGACCAAAGGGACCTGACCACCGATCACATCGGTAATGGCTTGAGAGCCGCCACGGTACGGGATGTGCTGCAAGCTCATGCCTGCTGCGTGAGCAAACAGCTCGATTGCCATGTGCGGGGTCGATCCGTTGCCGGGGCTGGCAAAGGCAATGCCACCGGGTTTGGCCTTGGCCGCTTCGATCAGCTTGGCTACAGTGCTGTAGGGCACCGAAGGATTAGCAGCGATGACGACAGGCACACGGCCGACCAAGGAGATAGGCACCAAGTCGCGCTCAGCATCGAAGGGTGCGGGCTGGTACAGCGCCATGTTGGCGGCCAGTGCATTGGCGGCCAACATGAGGGTGTAGCCATCGGGCGCGGCATCTATCACCGATTTGACGGCGATATTGGTGCCTGCGCCGGGCTTGTTTTCCACAATGAAGGGCTGGCCCATGCTGGTGGCCAGGCTTTGACCGACCGTGCGCGCCACGATGTCTACCGCGCCACCGGCTGCGTAACCGACGACGATTTTCACGGGTTTAGCGGGGTAGGTTTGCGCGGCGACAGGCAAAGCGAAAGTGATGACTGCAAGCGCTGCGCACAGCAGGTTGACCCAACTGCGTTTGCACAAAGCACCTTTTGAGCCCTTCGACCCTTCGACAAGCTCAGGACAGGCCAAGCTCAGGGTGAACGGAGCACATAAATGATTCAAATGCATTGCGAAATTCCTGTAAATAGTGATGTCAAGCTGGTGCTACTGCGCCTGCGCCGTACCGCGCAAACCCGCCCGGTTGACTGCAGCCTGCAACACGCCGTTGCTGCGCACTTGTCGCGAAAACTGCTGTAGGTAGGGCATAGCCACGCTACGGCCTTGCGGCACGGCGATAGCCAAATTCTCTAGCCCCCAGCGGCCATCGAGGATGCGGTGGCCGGGCAAACCATCCAGCATTTCAAACAAGATGCCTTTGTTGGTAGCAAAGGCCTCCACCTTGCGCGCCAGCAGCATCTCTTGCGCTTGGCTGATAGACGCAGCGGGAACGAGGGTCGCGCTCTTGTAGGCCTGCGACAGCACGCCCTGCGACGAACTGCCTTGGCTCACGCCGACACGCACGCCACTCTTGTCCACATCCTCGGGCTTCACAATTGCCGAGCCCGTGGGCACGAGATACCCCAGCTCCAGCTGCACCAAAGCAGGCGTAAAGTCCACATCCTTCGCACGCACGGGCGTGGCATTGGTAAAGGTAAAGTCGATCTGCCCTGCCTTGAGCGCGTCCAGCACCAAGGCCAGGCGGGCAAACTCGACAACTTGCACCGGCACACCGAGTTGCTTGCCCAAGGCGTTACCCAAGTCCAGCGCCACCCCCGCCTTCTCGCCTTTTGTATCGCGCACGAGTGATGTGGGGCTGCCGGGGTACACCCCCACGCGCAGCGTGCCCGTGGGTGCCAGAGCAGTGCGTACCTGT
>JAYVDN010000603.1:0-8101 GCA_043749385.1 Polaromonas sp. | reverse complement strand
CCCAAGGTGTGCTTGTCGCTCCAAGGGTCTAAATACGCAAAGATGCGCTCGCGCCGCCAGTCTGACAACATCACCATCAGGCTAAAGGCCACCACCATGACGGCTGCAATCAAAAAGAACATGCGGGCGTTGACGCCACCCAGAAATAGAATGCCCATGGCAATCACGGCAATCACCATGAAAGCGCCCATATCGGGTTCGGCTAGTAAAAGCAGGCCTATCACCGCCACCGCCACCGCCATCGGCAATACCGCGCGAAAGAACTTTTCTTTCACGTCCATTTTGCGAACCATATAGTCAGCTGCGTACAGCAGTACCGCAAACTTCGCCAGCTCTGAGGGCTGAAAATTCATAAACCCTAAAGATATCCAGCGTCGGGCACCGTACACTGTTTTGCCAACGAAAGGTATTAACACCAAGATGAGCAAGATCAGTGATAACACAAATATCCATGGTGCAAACTTTTCCCAGACTTGCATCGGGATTTGAAAAGCAATTACCGCCGCCACGAAAGCCACCGCCAAA
Organism: Polaromonas sp.; assembly: GCA_043749385.1. GTDB lineage: Bacteria > Pseudomonadota > Gammaproteobacteria > Burkholderiales > Burkholderiaceae_C > JAAFIP01. Next base: position 7,576 of record JAYVDN010000603.1, on the reverse strand, counting down.
GACAGCACATGCCGGGTTAAAAAATGCGTATGTGCATACCGCGCAAACCGCGGATTATCAGGCATGGCTACCGAGGCTGAATACACCATTACGACGCCAAAGGCCAACAGGGCCACCGTCACCCACAGCAGTACTTGGTCAAAACCCAATACATGCGCTGGGGTAGAGCGGGTTCGGCCGTACTCGGCGCTGCCAGTGCGTACTGGCAGCACTTCAACAGCTGACTGGGCCGCCACACTCAGGCTGGCAAACCACGCAGTCACGCGCCGCATTAAGCCAACGGCTGGGCGGGTAGCGGCTACACCACTCATGCGCCCTCCACCAACGGCATACCAGCCGCTTCAGCCAACTCCGCTACCGCCGCGCGAAATACTTCGGCACGGTGAGGGTAGTTTTTAAACATGTCAAAACTGGCGCACGCAGGCGACATCAGCACTGCGTCGCCGGCATGGGCGCTCTGCGCTGCTTTGGCTACTGCTTCTTGCATGCTGGCTGCATTCAAGACCGGTACACCGACGTTGTTCAATGCCTTGGCAATGGCACAGGCGTCTTGTCCGATTAACACCACGGCGCGGGCATAGCGGGCTACAGGTGCGGCCAAGGGAGAGAAGTCTTGCCCTTTGCCTTGTCCGCCCAAAATCACCACCAGCTTTCTATCGCCGCCCAAGCCCGTCAGCGCGGCTACGGTAGCACCCACGTTGGTACCTTTGCTATCGTCAAAATACTCCACATCTTTGACGATGGCTATAGCTTCCACGCGGTGCGGCTCGCCTCGGTATTCACGCAAGCCATATAGCATGGGGGCCAACGTACACCCGGCAGCGCTTGCTAAAGCCAAAGCGGCCAGCGCGTTGGATGCATTATGCTTACCGCGTATGCGCAGGGCGTCCGCAGGCATCAGGCGTTGGATGTACACCTCTTCGGCGGCGTCCTTGCGGCGGCGACGTGTCTCGTCTGCCTCCATGGCTTTGACCAGCCAAGTCATGCCGTTGACCGATTCCATACCCCAGTCACCAGGACGAGTGGGCGCATCGGTGCCAAAGCTCACATAGCCACGCAGTTGTTTGCCCTTTACCAGTGCAGGCAGCATGGCCATCACCGCAGGGTCGTCGCGGTTAAGTAGCATGGGCGCTGCGTCTGCACGGTGCGCGCCAAAAATGCGCGCTTTGGCCGCACCATAAGCGAGCATCGAGCCGTGCCAGTCCAGATGGTCTTGCGTGAGATTGAGCACGGTGCCCATAGTGGGCTCAAAGGCCTCCACCTCGTCAAGCTGAAAACTCGACAGCTCCAGCACCCACACTTCGGGCAGTGTGTGCGCCGCAATGTGCGCTGCTAAGGTGTCCAGCAAGGTGGGGCCAATATTGCCTGCTACGGCCACTGTTTTGCCCGCCCGCTCCACCAATTGCCCGGTCAGTGATGTGACGGTAGTTTTGCCATTGGTGCCCGTAATAGCCAGTACTTTAGGGGTGTAGGCTTGGCTGTCTTTTAATCCTTGCAAACCTTGAGAAAATAAACCTAGCTCACCGCTAGCCCATAATCCCTGTGCGCGAGCAGCTTCAAATACAGGAGCAACTTGCTCAGGTGAGAGGCCAGGGCTTTTGAACACGGCGCGAATATCTGACCCTTCGATCAAGCCGGCAGCAAACACGCCGTGGACAAATTGGGCATCAGGCAACTCGGTGCGCAAAGCAGCCAGTTGTGGTGGTGTCTCGCGCGTGTCCGCCACCGTCACGCGCGCACCCGCGTGCGCGCACCAGCGTGCCATGGCCAGGCCCGAGTCGCCTAAACCCAAAATCAGTACGGAGGTGTCTTGCAAAGTGCCCATTAACGCAGTTTCAAAGTAGATAAGCCGATCAAACACAGCAGCATGGTGATGATCCAAAAACGCACGACGACCTGGGTTTCTTTCCAACCCGATTTTTCAAAATGATGGTGCAAGGGTGCCATTTTCAAAATGCGTCTGCCTTCACCGTATTTTCTTTTGGTGTATTTGAAGTAAGTCACCTGCGCCATGACCGAGAGTGCCTCCACCACAAAGATGCCGCCCATGATGGCGAAGACAATTTCTTGCCGCACGATGACTGCCACTGTGCCCAAAGCACCGCCCAAAGCTAGCGCGCCTACGTCGCCCATAAACACTTGCGCCGGGTGGGTGTTGAACCATAAAAATGCTAAACCTGCCCCGGCCATGGCCGAGCAAAATATCAGCAACTCGCCCGCGCCAGGGATGTAGGGGAAGAACAGGTATTTGGAGTACACCGAGCTGCCGGTGACATAGGCGAACACACCCAGTGCCGAGCCCACCATCACCACAGGCATGATGGCCAGGCCGTCCAAACCGTCGGTCAAATTCACCGCGTTGCTGGAACCGACAATCACCAAGTAGGTCATGATCACAAAACCAAACACGCCCAAGGGGTAGTTGATTTCTTTGAAAAACGGCACCATCAAACCAGCCTTGGGCGGCAAGTTCACATCAAAACCGGATTGCACCCATTTCAAAAACAACTCGATCACGCGCAGGTTGTTGCTCTCGGAAATACTGAACACCAAGTACAGCGCGGCTATCAGGCCGATGATGGACTGCCACATGTATTTTTCGCGCGAGCGCATGCCCTCGGGGTCTTTGTGCACCACCTTGCGCCAGTCGTCCACCCAGCCGATGGCTCCAAAACCCAGGGTCACGATCAACACGATCCACACAAAACGGTTGCGCAGGTCAAACCACAGCAACGTGGATACAGCTATCGATATCAATATCAATACCCCGCCCATGGTGGGTGTACCGCTTTTGGCCAAGTGGGTTTGCATGGCGTACTCACGAATGGGCTGACCGATCTTCAGAGCGGCTAAACGCCGGATCACCCACGGCCCGGCAAACAGGCCAATCAGCAACGCCGTCATGGCCGCCATCACTGCGCGGAACGTGAGGTATTGGAAAACCCGGAAAAACCCAAACTCGGGCGATAGGGTTTGTAACCAACTGGCTAAACTAAGCAGCATGCAGCGCCTCTTGTATTGTGGTGTTTATAGGTTTTACTTGCGCAGCGGATGCGGTGATGGCATCCACTACCCGCTCCATCTTCATAAACCGCGAGCCTTTGACCAAGACGCTGCGGTACGACGCCAGATCGGCCAGCACACAGGCGTTGAGTGCGTCCACGCCACCGCAATGCCGGGCGCCTGGGAACACCGCCGCGCCATAGCGCATCAGCTCGCCCATGCACAGCAGGGTTTCTATGCCTCGCTCGGCTGCATACTCGCCAATCTCGGCATGGAACTCGGGGCCCTGGTCGCCTACCTCGCCCATGTCGCCCAGTACCAGCAGGTGGGGCGCGGGCAGGTCGGCCAGCACATCAATAGCGGCGCGAACAGAGTCGGGGTTGGCGTTGTAGGTGTCGTCGACAATGGTGATCGGTTTGCCGCCTATGCGCACACTCAAAGCGCGTGAGCGGCCTTTGACGGCTTCAAAAGTCTCCAGGCCGAGCGCAATCGTGCCTAGCGGCACGCCTGCTGCTACGCAGGAGGCTATGGCCGCCAAGGCATTTTTCACGTTATGCCGCCCGGCGATGGCCAGCTTAAAACCTACTGCGCCCAGGGGTGTAGCAGCATGCACACGCCATGCGCCGTCGTCCCAGTCGGCAGTGGCTGTCACGTCGGCAGCGCCCGTCATGGAAAAAGTAATGCAGCGACGTATGCCGGCCATGCTGCGCCACAAGGCGGCATAGGCATCGTCCGCTGGAAACACTGCCACACCGTGTGAGGGCAATGCGGTGATGACGCTGCCGTTTTCCCTGGCTACCGCCTCAACAGTGTGCATAAACTCCAGGTGCTCGCGCTGTGCGTTGTTCACTACGGCTACCGTGGCTTGTGTCAGCTCAGCCAAATACGCTATCTCGCCAGGATGGTTCATGCCCAGCTCTATCACGGCCAGGCGGTGCGTTTGCGTCAAGCCGAGCAAGGTTAAGGGTACGCCAATATCGTTGTTCAGATTTCCCTTGGTAGCCCAGCAATTTTCTGCGCAAGAAGCTCTTAAAATGCTAGCAATCATCTGGGTTACGGTGGTTTTTCCGTTGCTGCCAGTGACCGCAATGACAGGCAAGCCGTACTGTCTGCGCCAGGCGCTGGCCAGGGCGCCCAAGGCGAGTTTGGTGTCCGCCACTTCCAAGCCGCTGAGCCCCGCCTGCTCAAGGCCGTGCTGCGCCAACACCGCTTGCGCACCGGCTTGCCGAGCATTTGGCAGAAAGTCATGGGCGTCGAATTTTTCACCTTTCAAGGCTACAAACAAATCGCCCGCCTGCAAGCTGCGGGTGTCGGTGTGCACCCGTTGGATGGTAAGCATGCCATCGCCCACCAAGCGCGCAGGCAGGCCACGGCTCAGAAGCAGGGTTTGGGCGCGTTGCAAATTCATCATGTCAACTTCTCTCTGCACGATGCTGTAGAGCGATTCGCGCGTGTGCTATGTCAGAGAAAGCATGTTTGACCCCCGCAATGTCTTGGTAGTCTTCATGGCCTTTGCCGGCAATCACGATCACATCTTGGGCGCCAGCTTGCTGCACGGTTTGGGCAATCGCCATCGCTCGGTCGCTTTGCACCTGGGCGCGGGCTGGCGTGGCCAAGCCCGCGACAATTTGGGCAATGATGCTGTCTGGTGCTTCGCTGCGGGGATTGTCACTGGTCACCACGACTTTATTGGCACCTCGTTCGGCCGCTTGTGCCATCAAGGGCCGCTTGTTGGCATCGCGGTCGCCGCCGCAACCAAACACACACCATAGCTGACCCCCGCGCGCTTGTGCCATGGGGCGTAGGGCGCCAAGTACCTTGTCCAACGCGTCGGGTGTGTGGGCATAGTCCACAGCCACCATCGGTGCGCCCGGCAAGGTAACGCATTCCATGCGGCCCGGCACTGCCGTGCAGCGCGAGACCGCTTGGCACGCAGTGGTTAAATCGATATCCAGGCTGCGCAGTGCGGCTACCACGCCCAGCAGATTGGAGACGTTGTAGTCGCCCACTACGGGGCACTCTAGGGCAGCATGTTGCGCGCCTTCGCATACGGTAAAGCGCATGCCTGTGTCGGTGTACTCGATGGTTTGCGCCCATAGGCGAGCGTCGGTGCGCAGCAGCGACACGGTCCACACTTGCATACCCTGCCTAGTGCAGTGCTGCGCAAGCTCTGCGCCTTGCGGGTCGTCTAAATTGACTACCGCTGCCTGCACACCCGGCCAGTTAAACAATGCCAGCTTGGCCTGCCAGTAGGCTGGCATGTTGCCGTGGTAGTCCAAATGGTCTTGCGTAAAGTTAGTGAACATCGCCACCCGAATCGCCGTGCCTGCCAAGCGCTGCTCGGCCAGGCCAATGCTGGAGGCCTCGATAGCACAGGCCTGTGCGCCGCTAGCGCGCATCCGGGCAAACTCGGCGTGCAACAGCACAGGGTCTGGCGTGGTGAGACCGTTAAACACCATGTGGCCCGGTGTCCCTGTACCCAAAGTGCCTACCAGCCCACTGAAATATTGCGGGAGCAGCTCACTATTTAGTAGTGAATTGCTAGCCAGTGGTGTGCGGTAATGCAGAAAATTAAGCGCCTGCGCCACCCACCAGGCAGTGGAAGTTTTGCCGTTGGTTCCGGTAACTGCGATCACGTCCAGCGCTTGGCTGGGTTGTTCGTAGTAGGCCGCCGCAATTAATCCTGTAGCGGCTTTGAGGGCGGGGTAGCTGGCAATGCGCTGGTCGTTAAAGTCAAACGCTTGCAAACCGTCGTCTTCTACCAAGCATGCCGCAGCGCCTGCATCCAACGCGCCCTGCACAAAATGCCGCCCATCGGTCGCTGCGCCTGGCCAAGCAATAAAGCCGTCCCCAGCGCGCACTTTGCGGCTGTCGGTGTGCAATGCACCGCCTACACGGGTACGTAACCACTGGCTGGCCTGCACTGGAGATACGAGCCGTTCCATTAGAAAGACTCCACTTCGGCGTTGGCCACAATTTGGGGTTTGACAGCCATATCGGGCTGCACACCCAACATGCGCAAGGTTTGCGCGACGGTCTCGCTGAACACTGGCGCAGCCACCTCGCCGCCAAAGTATTTGCCGTTACTCGGCTCGTCGATCATCACCGCCACAATCACACGCGGCTTGTCGATAGGGGCCATGCCTACAAACCAACTACGGTACTTGCGGTTGCCATCGCTGCCGTAGTTTTTACCAATTTGTTTGTACGCTGTGCCCGATTTACCTCCCACAGAGTAGCCAGATGTTTGCGCTTTTTGCCCCGTGCCACCGGGGCCTGCAGCCATCTGCAGCATCTTGCGGATCTCGCTGGCCGTCCCCGGGGAAAAGACTTGCACACCTGTTGCCATTTCATTGCTTTTGAGCAAGGTGGTGGGGATGATCTGCCCGTCGTGTCCAAACACCGTGTAGGCGCGGGCCATCTGGAAAAGCGATGCGGACAAGCCATAGCCATACGACATGGTGGCCTGCTCGATGGGACGCCAAGTTTTGTAGGCACGCAAGCGGCCCGACACTACGCCGGGGAAGGTGATCTGCGGCTTTTGGCCAAAACCCGCTTGCGAGAAGGTTTCCCACATCTCTCGCGGCTGCATTTGCATGGCCATCTTCACAGTACCCACGTTGCTCGATTTTTGGATCACCTCTTGCACGGTGAGTACCCCATGCGGGTGCGAGTCGGAAATGGTGGAGCCTGTAATTTGGATGCGACCCGGTGCGGTTTGGATCTGGGTCAGCGGCTTGACCCGGTTAGTCTCCAGAGCAATGCCCACAGTGAACGCCTTCATCACCGAGCCTGGCTCAAAAGTGTCGGTTACCGCGCTGTTGCGCATTTGCGCAAGGGTCAAGTTGACGCGTTTATTCGGGTTGTAGCTGGGGTAGTTGGCCAGCCCCAGCACCTCACCGGTGATAGCATCCAGCACCACCACGCTTCCGGCTTTGGCTTTGTGTTCTATCACCGCGTCACGCAGTTTTTGGTAGGCAAAAAACTGTACTTTGCTATCAATCGAGAGCTGTAAATCCTTGCCGTCTTCGGGCGCCAAGGTGTCGCCTACGTCTTCCACCACACGGCCCAAGCGGTCTTTGATCACGCGACGGCTACCGGTCTTGCCTGCCAAGTCTTTGTTAAAGCTAAGCTCCACGCCTTCTTGGCCTTTGTCTTCCACATTCGTAAAGCCCACTACTTGTGCAATCGACTCGCCCTCCGGGTATTGGCGCTTGTATTCTTTGCGTTGGTAGATGCCTTTGATACCCAATGCAGTAATTTCCTGCGCGACCGAGTCGTCGACTTGGCGCTTGAGCCAAACGAAGGTTTTGTCTTCGTCATCGAGTTTTTTCTTCAGCTCTGCTACGGGCATCTCCAGCAGCTTGGCCAATTTGGTTAACTTGACTTTATCGGCGTCCACATCCTCAGGAATAGCCCAAATGCTGGGCGCGGGTACGCTGGAGGCGAGGATCAAACCGTTGCGGTCCAAGATGCGGCCACGGTTGGCGGGCAGCTCAAGGGTACGTGCAAAACGCACCTCACCTTGGCGCTGGTAAAAATCGTTGTTGATGACCTGCACGTAGGCTGCACG
>JAYVDN010000602.1:0-1989 GCA_043749385.1 Polaromonas sp. | reverse complement strand
TGTCCCCCGTTGCGGCCGGGGCCGCTGCATCCTCCTTCATGCCGCTGCGCTAAGTGCACCACCGACCTGATCTTGCCAACGTGGTGGGTAAGCTACCGTCATAGAAAAAAATCGCTATCTATAGCGTAGCTGCTACCGCAATATTTTAAAGGGCTGCAGGCCGATTTGCATCTGAAAAACTGGTCAAAATTGCCGTTTTGAGACGTTGCAGAGCCTCTGGTAGCCCGAAAACGTGCTGGAAATCGTTAAATTGTCGATTTGGGAGCCGTTTTCAAGGTATCAATCGGCCTGCAGCGCTTTAGAATATCGCGGGAGCAGCTACGTTAATAATAGCGACTACTAAGGCGTCTTTTGCCTACCGCAGCCGAACTCCCGCCCTAGACGCCCCCATCAGCTTGGCCAACCGTGCCACCCGCGTCTCAGGCTTCTTGGCGGTCGTCACCCAGTGCACCATCACTTTTCTGTAGCCCGCAGGGCATGCCGCAAAGTACGCCCACGCCGCCGCGTCCCGCCCAAACGCCGCCAGCTCCTGCGCGGACAGCTCGGCTGCGTGCGCCTGCTCGTGCGCGTAGATGGCGGTTTTGCTGTCGGTGCGCTGCGCAAACGCCTGCGCCCCTGCGGGCGTGATGCGGCCCTGCGCCTGCAAGGCTTGGTATTTGGCGATATTGACCGCACTCCAGATAGACCCGCGCCGCCTGGGCGTGAACCGCACCGAGTACGACACATCGTCCAAACGCCGGCGCACCCCATCAATCCACCCACAACACAGCGCCTCATCCACCGCCTGCGGCCACGTCATGCTGGGGTGACCTGAATCGACCTTGTAGAAACCCACCAGCAGCTCATCCGCGGTGCCTGCGGTGGCTTGGAGCCAACGGGCGAAGGCTTGGGCGGTTTTAAAGAACTTGGGGGTGGACATTCGCAAGCCTTGAGCACCATAGACGTATGAGTTAGGCGGCACTCGCCTTTTCACTAGACCGGAATCACTTTCCACGCCGAGTTGGGGCCAAACATCGCCTTACAGGAAAAGCATTCTTCGGCGCGAAGGGACACTGTGGCACTGCAATTTGGGCAACGGCCCGCGGGCCCCGTGACTGGCGGTGGTTGACGATTTTTAGGATTGATCGGTGGAGGAACGCCGGCCTCTCGGGTAGGTTGACTCAAGCGCTCGTTTAAACGTTCAAATTCAAGCTCAGATACAGAGCCCTGCACCCTGGCGAACTGAAGAGCTGCTAGCCTCTCTTGGCGCCACGCCGGATTGAGTTTGCGTAGAGTGGTGTGGATCGGTGCCAAGGCGATACGCAGCGCGCCGGGTTCCATTCCACCGAAGTGCATATGAAGCTCACCGATATTGGTTGTGAGACTAACGAAGGTATGAATTTTTGATTTCGTAGTGAGTGCATTGAGGACAGTGGCAATTGCCATGCCTTCCAAGGCACCCGCAACCCCGAAGCCGCCGCCTATGAATCCGCCGCCCGTGGTTGTAGTCCCGGCACCGGAGATTTCAATCGAAGCAATCTCAAAGTACGACACAGAAAATGACGCGCCATTGGCTAGTCGAACGGAAAGTTCGTTAGATCCGAAACTGAGTGTCGCTAAGTCTCCAGCCGCAAGAGGGTAGTTACAGCCACCAAGATAGGCGCAGCCCTGGAGGACGACGTCATGCGAAGGAGCGGAGTTGAGCAGTGTAGACATGTGAATTGTGCGGTCTAAAACGATATGTGCATTAAAACCTGTAGTCTACAAATAATTTTGCAGTTTGATCTGGGTTTCAAACACTTGCTGAACGTGGGATTCAGTATAGGTTTCAAGTGACCGTGCTGACAGTTCGTTCACCTGCACAAAATTCCATAAAGCCCGGCAACCAATTCATCCATGCAACGGATCCCAGCCTATGCGCGATCGCGGAATCGGCACTTACACTATAGCGTGTAGGCTGGTAAAAATTTACGCCCATTGGGTGAAATTTATTTTCAATGGGATACAAGA
>JAYVDN010000601.1:0-4119 GCA_043749385.1 Polaromonas sp. | reverse complement strand
GTCGCCGGTCACTTCTACCTTGGCTTTTTTGGCTACCTCGGTGTCATCAATGTATTTGTTGATCACGCGGGTCATGGCGGCGCGCAGGCCGGTGAGGTGCGTACCACCGTCGCGCTGGGGAATGTTGTTGGTAAAGCACAGCACGTTCTCGTTGTAGCCGTCGTTCCACTGCATGGCCACCTCTACGCCAATGCTGGTGCCGGGAATGCCGCCATAGGTCTCTGACGGGCGCTCAGCAGCGGCGTGGAACACATTGGGGTGCAATACCTTTTTGCCGTTGTTGATAAACTCTACAAAACCCTTCACACCGCCCGCACCAGAGAAGTCGTCTTCTTTGCCGCTGCGCTCGTCTTTCAAGCGAATGCGCACACCGTTGTTCAAAAAGCTCAGCTCGCGCAAGCGCTTGGCCAAGATCTCGTAATGGAAATCAATGTTCGCAGTAAAGATGTCAGCATCAGGAAAAAAGTGCACCTCGGTTCCGCGCTTTTCGGTATCGCCTGCGGTGCGCATGGGCGATACTTCAATGCCGTCCACGGTTTCCAGCAAACGGTTTTGCACAAAGCCTTTGGCAAACTCCATGGTATGCACTTTGCCTTCGCGGCGCACCGTCAGGCGCAGCCATTTGCTCAGGGCATTTACGCAACTCACGCCCACACCGTGCAGGCCGCCTGATACCTTGTAGCTGTTTTGGTTGAACTTGCCGCCCGCATGCAGTTCTGTCAAAGCAATCTCAGCCGCGCTGCGCTTAGGCTCATGCTTGTCGTCCATCTTCACGCGGGTGGGGATGCCACGGCCGTTGTCGGTCACGCTAACGGAATTGTCGGAATGGATAGTGACGACGATGTCGTCGCAATGGCCGGCCAAGGCTTCGTCAATCGAGTTGTCTACGACTTCAAACACCAGGTGGTGCAAACCGGTGCCGTCTGACGTATCGCCAATGTACATGCCAGGGCGCTTGCGGACAGCTTCTAAACCCTCAAGTATCTGGATCGATGCATCGCCATAGTCTTCGTTTTGCGCATCGTTAGATGTAGGCGCTTTCTTGTTATCTGCACCGCTTTGGTCTTTGTTTTGCTCTTGGCTCATCACTATCCCAGTCAAAAAATCTAAACTCAAAAAATGCCTAAGGGGCTTTGCGCCCCTTGTCCAACCACTCCACCCCGTTCACCCTGAGCTTGTCGAAGGGTTCATGAGGGCCACTTCGACAGGCTCAGGACAGGCTTCGACAGGCTCAGCCCGAACGGTGGCTTGTGCTAAATCCGCATCGGCATCACCACGTACTTGAACGTGGCGTTATCGGGAATGGTAAACAGCGCCGAGCTGTTCGAATCCGACAGCTCCAGGCGCACCATCTCTTGCGGCATATTGCCCAGCGCGTCGATGAGGTAAGTGACGTTAAAGCCAATCTCAATCGCATCGCCCGCGTAGTCAATGTCCAGCTCGTCCACGGCCTCTTCCTGCTCGGCGTTGTTGGACGCTACACGCAAGGTGCCGGGTTCGATATTCAGGCGCACGCCTTTGAACTTTTCACTCGTCAAAATAGCGGTGCGTTGCAGCGTGGCCAGCAGCGCTGCGCGGCCCAGCGTGATGATGTTCTTGTGGTTCTTGGGGATCACACGGTTGTAGTCGGGGAATTTGCCTTCGACCAGCTTGGTGACAAACTCCATGCCGCCAAAGCTGAACTTGGCCTGGTTACCGGCAAACTGCATTTCAATCTGGCCTTCGCTGTCGCTCAGCAGGCGCTGCATTTCGATCACGGTTTTGCGCGGCAAAATCACTTCTTGCTTGGGCACTTCTACGTCAAGCTGCGCGCTGCTGAAGGCTAGGCGGTGGCCGTCGGTAGCCACCAGGCTGAGCGTTTTACCTTCGGCGACAAACAAAATGCCGTTGAGGTAGTAGCGAATGTCATGCACCGCCATGGCAAAGCTCACTTGGGCCAGCAGCTCTTTCAACGTTTTTTGCGGCACGCTGAACACAGGACCAAAGCTGGCAGCCTCTTGCACCAGCGGGAAGTCTTCGGCCGGCAAGGTTTGCAGAGTAAAGCGGCTCTTGCCACCCTTGAGCACGAGTTTACTGGCCGACGATTCGAGCGAGACGGTTTGGTCCGACGGCATGGTGCGCAAAATATCGATCAGCTTGCGCGCGCCCACGGTGGTGGTGAAGTTGCCGCTATCGCCGTCCATCGTCGCATTGGTGCGAATTTGAATTTCAAGGTCGCTGGTGGTCAGCTGGAGCTGGTCGCCGGTTTTGCGAATCAGCACGTTGGCCAGGATAGGCAGCGTGTGCCGACGTTCGACAATGCCCGATACCGACTGCAATGTGGAGAGCAGTTTTTCCTGTGTTGCCTTCAAAACGATCATGTCAACCTCTTCTCTTGTATTTAATTAATTAAGAATAGTAGTAGTAGTAGAGCACGCACTTTTGTGTGGATAAGCGTATTTTCGCCTGTTTAATCATGGATTTAGCGCGCTAAGAACACTGTGTTTAAGTCAGTTTGTTTGCCCGTGCAGTTCTGGGATAACTTGGCTACTTTAAACAGGCCTGTGGATAAGTAGGCGCTTGTCCCAAAACTATCCCCAAGCTTATCCTTGCCTTCAATCGAGGCATTGGCAACGGCAATATGCAGGCAATGGATGCGCAGGGTCATGCGGTTCAGCCTTTGAGGGTTTGTTCCAGCACATGCAGTTGCTGGTTCAGTTCGTTGACGGTTTGGCGCTCAGCGCCTATTTTGCGCACCGCGTGCAGCACGGTGGTGTGGTCGCGCCCACCAAACAGCTCGCCAATCTCGGGCAGGCTCTTTTGGGTGAGTTCTTTGGCCAAGTACATGGCAATTTGGCGCGGCCTTGCAATGCTGGCCGGGCGCTTCTTGCTGTACATGTCTGACACTTTGATCTTGTAGTAGTCGGCCACCGTCTTCTGGATGTTCTCGACCCCAATCTGGCGGTTTTGGATGGACAGCAAATCGCGCAGCGCCTCGCGGGCCAGCGGGATGGAGATGTCTTTTTGGTTAAAGCGCGAATAAGCGAGAATTTTGCGCAGCGCACCCTCTAGCTCACGCACGTTGGAGCGCACGTTTTTGGCCACAAAGAAGGCCACCTCTTCGGGCATTTCAGCGCCTTCTACCCGCGCCTTGCTGATCAAAATAGCGACCCGCATTTCTAGCTCAGGTGGCTCAATCGCTACCGTAAGGCCAGAGTCAAAGCGGGACACCAGCCGCTCGTGGATGTCAGTGAGACCCTTGGGGTAGGTATCGCTGGTCATGACGATATGGGACTTTTTGGCCAGCAAGGCCTCAAAGGCGTTGAAAAATTCTTCCTGGGTGCGGTCTTTGTTAGCAAAGAACTGCACATCGTCAATCAGCAGTAAATCCAGCGAATGGTAACGGTACTTAAACTCGTCAAAACGCTTGCCTTGGTAGGCTTTAACCACATCGCTGACAAACTGCTCTGCGTGGATGTAGAGAACTTTGGAATTGGGCTTGTCTCTGAGCAGGTGGTTGCCTATGGCGTGCATCAAATGGGTTTTGCCCAAACCCACGCCACCATAGATAAACAAAGGGTTGTACAAATTACCCAAGCTGCTGGCCACATGCATGGCCGCTGCGCGGGCCATGCGGTTGGCGGTACCCTCTACCAAGGCATCAAAAGTAAGCGCTGTGTTGAGCCGGGTTTTGACGCCCTGCTCGGCGCTGTCTTCGATGTAGCTGGAGGCTTCTGTCAGCACCTCGGGCATGGGCACTACGTTGTTTGCAGCAGTAGACGGGTTAGGTTTGGCAGGGGCTTCACGCGGAGCAAGTGCTAACTCTAGGGTAATACCTTGGCCCGAAAGCTGGCGGCTGGCCAGGTCGAGCAAGGAGGCGATACGGCCTGCATACTGGGCCCGCACCCAGTCCAGTTTAAAGCGGTTTCCCACATACACCGTGATGCGCGACAGGTCTTGCGACACCAAGGTGGTGAGGGGTTTGATCCAGGTATTGAACTGCTGCTCGGGCAGTTCCTGGGCCAATTGTTCGATGCACGATTGCCACAGGCTGTCGCCCGCGCCATGGCTGGCGGTGACCGCCAGGCTATTGCGTTGCCCCTCACTCATCTTGGCTGTCCGCCTCTGTGGATATTTTCA
>JAYVDN010000600.1:0-6682 GCA_043749385.1 Polaromonas sp. | reverse complement strand
GGCATCAGCAAGGGCAGGTCGCGGTTAGTACACAGAGCGGTGACGGCCAGCTGGCGCAGAGACGACGAGTAAGGTGCCTCCTGCGGATCAACCAGTTGCATGAACACCTCAGAGCCAATATGGCTGCTGCGGTGCCCCTGTGTGCGCTGCTTTTGCGACTGCATGCGCGGCTCGCGGGTGGTGGTGAAGTAGGCGGGGTGGGCGTGGCGGCTGCCATGAAAGGCTGAATAGAAAGGTAAAAACGGCTGCTCCGGCACCGTGCCGCTGGCTTCTGATTTACCGTGGCCAATCACCTCGACGACTGAGTGCACCTCAAAGTCTTGCGGCTTGGTGCGGTCGGGCACCAAGTGGAACTGGCTCACCCCGTCGCTCACCGCTACCCGGTCTAGCCGCTTGGGGAACAGGTTGATAGCGGGCACGCAATGGAGTTGCACGTTGTCTGCGGTCACCAGCTTTTCCAGCGCCGCGTCGCCGCGCGAGAACAGTACCGTAATTTCTACCTGCGCAAATGCCATGCTGGCCAATGTAGATTGCAGGTTTTGAATTTTGGCGAACTGCAGGCGCTGCGCAAAAGCAAAATACTCCTGCACCAACCGGTAGCCTGCAAAGCCCGTGGCTGTCACGGGCAGCAAAGCCTCATCGTCTGCAAAGCCGACGGGCTGCACCACCTCTGGCGGCAAAGTCACCATGCGTCCAGGCACCAAGCCGTTAGGGCCTATGGGTTGTACCAATACGCCGATGGGCTTGCCCAGCACACATTCATGCAGTTGCCAGGCCACGTCTTCGGCACCGCCAAAGTGGATCATCAGTTCATCCAATGCAATCTGGTCCACGGTAAGGCCCGCAGTGGCCTGCAGCGTAAAGCGCAGCCCACCGCGAATGTCACGCGCGCGCGGGTGCAGGTGCAGATTCAAGTCGGGTGCAAAGCTGAAGTACTGGGCACGCTTGACCTCCAGGGGCCATAGCCGCAGGTCCTGCGCAGTGCGAAACTCGCAGTAGGTGTTTTGCCCGCTGGTTTGGCGCGCCCGCAGGCCGCTGCTGCGCGGCATGGTGGGGCCGCTGGCCAGGGCCGCGTCTTCCAGCTCGGGGCTGCACTGTGCTATCAGCATGGCAGGTGTGGGCGCCAGGTAGTGGGGGTACACCACGTCCAGCAAGTGGCCGGTAAAGCGGGGGAACTCTGCGTCGAGTTTCAGGCCTACGCGGGCTGAAAGAAATGCCGTGGCTTCTATGAGGCGCTCCACGTAGGGGTCGGCAACCTCATGCCCATCCAGCCCCAATCGGCTGGCGATTTTAGGGAAGGCATGCGCAAACTCTACCGACGATTCGCGGAAGTAGCGCAGCTCGGCTTCGTAAAGGTTAAGTAGTCGGGGATCCATAGTGTTTTATTTCTATCAGACTTTTTTCTCTTCCACTACAAACCGACCTTCTTCCAGGTCAATCCGGCTGCGTAGCAAAAACTCCATGGGCACAGGTTGCGCCCACAGCATACCGCGTATATGCAAACCTATGTTGTTGTGCGAGTCCATGGCGTAGCCTTCCATCACCACTTCCACCTCCAGCGTTTTAGGCAAAATGCGGGGCTCAAAATTGACCACCGCCTGGCGCAAGGCCTGCTCCATGCTGGAGCGTTGCATGGACGACGCAAACTGCCCCGACATGGTGGGCACACCAAAATTGAGCACCGAGCGGTAAGCGTTGGGATAGAGTTTTTCGTCCATTTGCGGGCCGTGGCCTGTGGCGTTGAGCAGCCAGCTTAAATCGCGCAGCACCGCTTGGCGCAGCGCCTGTTTGGTCAGGGTGCGCTTATCGTCGCCCTCTATCTTGCTAGTGGGGTCTTCGTCAATCAGCCTGTCCAGCAACGAGGGTTGTAGTCGCTCTTGGGCTTTGAGTTCGGCCATATTTGGGGAGTGCTAGCTTGCGTTAGGTTGAAAGGTAATCTCTCGAATATCCATCAGCGCATGGTCGCCCGCTTCGCTGGTAAACACCCGTTGGCCTTGGCCTGCATACACTTCGGGTCGCAGCTCCAGCCACTCGGTGACGCGGGCCAGTTGCACTGCGCCGCTGGGATTTTTATCCGACCCATCGTAGCGGGTGGGGATGAGTGCCAGGGCTTCGCCACCATTTTCAAACTTCAAATGGGAAGGCAGCCACACACAGTCGCGCAGGTCCACCGGAGCTTCAATTTTTACCTCCGCCAGGCGCGCAAAGGGCACCCAGTAGTAGCGGCCGTTCACGTAGGCCTCCAGCACCGGGCCCAGGCGCATGTCGGCGTCGGCCAGCCATTCAAAGGCAGTGCCGTCTATGTTGCCTTGGCTGACTGGCGCATCGTTAAACGCCTTGGCGCGCAGCTCTTCGGCGGCTGCCTCTTCGCCGCGCCCACTGCGCAGCAAAGACTCAATCAGCAGGGCCAGCCATTCATCGGGCTGGCCAAACACCATGGGGGTGCGTTTGCCGGTGAACACATCAGCGCGCAGGCCTTCGCAGCGTATGGCTTCGCCGTACATCTGCTTCATGGGGATCGCTAGCGCGTCCAGTTCAGCGGCTACGGTAAGCTGGTTCAGCGCCCGTTCCCATTGGCCCATCACGCACAGCAGCTGCGCCAGAAATACACGCAGTTTGGCATCGGCAGGCTTGCTGCGCACCTCGTCGCTCAAGGCTTTGAGTGCGGCTGCCGTGTCGGCAGACTTGAGGAGTTCGGCGGCGTTCATGATGATGAAAGGGTGTCGTTGAAGGTACGCACACCACCCCGTTGCCCTGTGTCAGTCTGCGGTGCCGATTCCATCAAAATTTCACGGAAAGTCAGCTCAAAAATCTCTACCGCACCCGCACCGGGAAGCGACCCTCCCATCATCAGGGTGAAGGTTTTCATGCGCACCTTTTTCATGACTATTTTGAAAAGCGGTTTGGTCTCTTTGGTGTTGTCACCTCCCGCCCGGTAGCTGGCGAGCTCGACCGTCAGGTCTTCGTTGTTCTTAAAGGCCGACATCAGTGACGAGGTGGTGGCATCGCTGCTCCGCACAACCCGCATGGCGGAGTAGCGCCTGCGCCCGGCGGCCTGGCCACTTTCGCTGTCGGACGGTGTGCCCGCTGACAGGTAGTAGCCCATGATGTCGTGGCGCGGCTTGCCATCGGCATGGCTGCGTGTGGACTCACCCTCTATCTCGCCTTGCGTGGCACCTTTCACCATCATGACCAAATCCAGTTGTCCGCCCTTTGTGCCCACGATCTCTAATGTTCGCAGGGCTTCGTCCATATCCATTACTGCTGCGTCGAGGTACATAGCTACTCCTTCATTTACCTGTGAGGTACTTACTTGTCAGTGGGTGCATCGTCGCTCCAGCGCAGCAGCGATGCGAATACTTGGCGTTCTTTGTCGGGCGTCAAATGACCGCGAATTTGCACGTCGCTGGCAGCTTCGCGCACATTGACGCCAAACAAACGCGGGGGGCTTTGGGGTTGCGCCAGCCCGGCCACTACCACCAATCGACCGCCCGCCTTGACGGCGTTGGCGGAGATTGGAAAGCGTTTTGACGAAGGTGCTTGGCGCGTGCCGCGTTCAAAACGGTTGCTTTCATTGCTGTTTTCAGGGTAGAGCGTTCGCAATGTGCCCCGCTCGTCCAACTCCGCAATCAACAGGTCTATCGACTGGCCGCTGGTATTGCGCACCACCAGGTGGGCTTGCTCGTTGGAGCCTAAGGGCTTGAGAGCGCTGGCCGCTTGCATGCGCTCAGTGCGAACCACGCGCCCGCCGTCGCTTACCTCTAGCAAGGCGCTAAAACCTTCCAGTTCTGTTTTTTTGGCCAAGTCTGCAATCTGCGCGAGCCACTTCCATTGCGCCACAGCCTGCAGGCGCTGCTGCAAGGCGTTGGCGTCGGCAAGCGTATGGACACTGGAGGGGGCTGCACCGGCCAGACTGCTTTGCATCACTTCAAGGCGATAGCCAGAGGGCGCGGAAGTGCTGACTTGCACGTCGAAAGCGCCATCATTCACTCGCTTGACAGACACCGGGTAATCCAGGCTCAGGCCTAGAGGCAAAGCCGCGTCGGCGCGCACTTTTAAACTCACTGCTGCAGGTTCCGACATGGGCGTGATGGTCCAACTGCTGGCGCTGGAAAGCGCTGCCAAGCCGGGCGGCACATCCAGGCGTGCGGTGTTGAGCTCGACCGTTTTCAGGCGGCCTTCGGCAGACAGCGTGGTGCCATTGTTTTGGGTGGCCACTACGCGCACATTTTGCTGTGCTTCCAAGCCATCTAGCAGGCCATTTTTTACCGTCAATACAGCGCCAACCCGCAAAGCAGGCCATACCGGGCGGGTCGATGCGGAGAGCTCCTGGTTAGAAAATAACTTGAAATCCAAGCCGCCTTCAGCCACGGGCGAAGGCATTTCCCGGTTGGGAAAGCGGCGCTCCAGCTCATCGATCACCGGCGGGTACAGATTTAACACGCCGTGGTACAGATCACGCCACGTCTCTGGTTTGCGGTTAAAGGATTCGGCCACGGCCCAAGTTAGAAGGCCGTGTGGCCGGGCATCGCGCCCTTTTCTGGGCAAGCGCAATTCCGGGGTGATTTGATGGCTCTCAGAAGCGAAAAATGCCACGTACCGTGCTTTGGGCACAGCCTCTTTGGTTTGCGGAACCGCTATGCTTTTTGCCAGCGGCACATTGCTGGCTACGAGTTGGCTTACCGTCACGCCGCGAAACCGCACCTCGTCGTTGGCTGCATTGGCGGCGTCTTTTCTGTCGCCGCCCCGCGTCATGGACGATGCCGAGCAGGTGTCAAACACCGACCACACAAATACATTTTTGGCTAAAAATGCTTTGACCCACCCGTCAAATTCGACGTCGCGAATGCCGCCGCCCAGAGAAGCCCCTGCGGCTCCTCCCGCACCCGATACCGCGGCAATGCTGCGGGTGTCGCGGGTTAAAAAATTCTCTGCCAAACCGTCGGGCTCTTGGTACTGTTTGGCAGTGTCACGCATGCGGGTGCCGTGGCCGGAAAAATACAGCATGACAAAGTCACCTGATTGCGATGCTTTGAGCAAGCGGGCCAAGGCCTCGTGGATCAGCGCTGCCTCCGGCAGCGGGGAACCGGCTACGCCGTCGGCCAATATACTGATATCTGCCGCTGCAAAGCCTTGGCGCAGCAAGGTGTCGCGCATCAAGACCACATCGTTGCGCGGGGCCTGCAGCCACAAGGCCTGGGGCTGGTTGACCAGCTCTGACACACCCACCAGCAAGGCGCGCTGCGCGGCCATGCTGCTGACTGCGGTCATGCATAACACCAGGCTCAAGCAAAGCGCGCCACACTGCCTGACGCACTGCCTCACGTAACGACCTAGGCGCAGGCGGGCATGCAGGTAGGCGTGCAGGTAAGAGTACGGGGCTATGGGCATGGTGCGGTCCTGCTGCCAAGTGCGCGTCAAGGTGCTATGACCTGAGCGGCCAGCGCCGATTGGCTGATCGCTGCGCGCGTGGCCGCTGCGTCAGTGGATTTAAGGCCATAAAAACCCTGCGCGTCTGGGCCATCCACCACGTCGGTGGCGGTAGCGCGCAGCAGCTTTTGTACCTCGTCCATCTTCACGCCGCTCTTCCATTGCACGCGCAGGTCGCCCGCTGCGGCTGCTGCGGGGCTGGAGCGAAAACGCACAGAGTCATCGGTGAATCGGCCTAACAAGCCCGTGTTTTGGGCCACAAAAAACACCGCCACCACGGCAAATGCGGGACGAATCAACCAGTCCGCGGCAAACCATTCTTTGGCACGGCTCCAGAGTTCATTTTGCAAAGGGGCTTTTTTTTTCACAGTGGACAAGCGCTGTGTCAGTTGCTGGGCTATCAGCCGCGCAGTCGCGGTGCGGTAGGCGTTTTGGTAGTTGTAGCGTATGTCGTGCGGCCCCAGGGGTGTACCGGTCAACACTGAAAATGTGCCGCCCGCTGTACGTAGGCCTATACGGCCAGGTTCCGCAGGCGTCGCCAACATCAAACCCGAAGCGCATTCCAACGCCACTGCGCGAATGGCGGCCAGCCGCGTGGCGGAAATCTCGCCCACCACCAGCGCCTGGTTGTTCTCAGCGTAGTCCACCGTGACGGTGTTCCATGCCTGGATGACCCCAAACATGGGCTCAAATGGGTCGTCCATGGGCTCCAAAAGCACATCGAATGCGCTGGCCCAGTTGCTCTCGCATGCGGCGAACCAGCCTGTCCACTGGGGGCCTTGGACCTGGCGGTCCAGCAAGATGCCCACGACCGATCCATTCACCGTCATCTGCACCAACCGGCCAGGCGCCCACTGGGATGAAAATTTCTTGGCCAGCACAGCCGCCCGGCGCTCGACCAGCTCGGTCAATGGCAGTAGCAGGTAGGCTGCTTGCACATCTTTGTCGATTTTGAGGGGAGCCTGGACAAACCCGTCATTGAACGATTCAGGCGGCGCGACACTGGCTGCCTGGGCCAAGGCGTGGTGGCCATCCAAGGCGGCTTCAACTAACTCTAAAGGGGGCCAAAGATCGGTCAGGGACACAATTTTCCTAGGTTGCTTGAACGTAAGACGCTTCAGCCCCTAAGATTTTGAATACTGCGTGAATAGCTTTCATATTTTCCGCATGGATCGCAATCCCCAAGGTTTGCTCCATCCAGCCCCCCAATTGGGTTTTGGCGTAATCACTGGTCAGCCCCTGGCGTTTATGC
>JAYVDN010000599.1:0-2816 GCA_043749385.1 Polaromonas sp. | reverse complement strand
GAGGTGACGATGGCGATCATCCAATACACATCGCCCATGGCGGCGGTGAGCTTTCCGCGCTTTGTCAACACCACCACCGAGATGCAGGCCGCCGCGCCCGCCATTGAGATGACACGCCTGTTCCGCATGCTGGGCGTGGGCGCTGAGGTGCTGCGCGGTTTTGCAGCGGTGCTCTTGCTGATTGCCACGATCAGCCTTTTAATCGCTTTGTGGAACGCCCTAAGAGAGCGCCAAGCCGACTGGGCCATGCTGAGGCTGCTGGGCGCATCGCCCGCGCGGGTGGCCAGCGTGCTGGTGTGGCAGGCGCTGATACTCACGCTGGCGGGCGGGGTTTTGGGGCTGGCGCTGGGCCATGGTTTGACCGGTTTGGTAGGATCTTGGCTGGCAGCAGACCGGTCAATCCCCATCACGGGCTGGATCTGGTTACCCGAGCAAATGTGGATTTTGGCAGGCGCGGTACTATTGGCTGTGCTAGCGGCCCTGCTGCCGGTGCTGGCGGCGTACCGTTTGGATGTATTGAAGATTTTGCAATCGAGATAAGCGTATGGTTAAATTTACCTCAATTTTTAAGCTAAAACAGGCTATAGCCCTTTTTTTAATTGCGGGAGCAGCTATGCATAGCGTAGCGCAGCACTCTGCGGACGATACCAAAAAAGACGCACAACGCCACCGCGCTATGGCCGCAGCGCACGAGGCGGCAGCCAAGTGCCTGGAGGGTGGCAAAAAGGAAGATGTATGTGTAAAGGAACTTCAGGCCGCCTGCAAGGGTCTGGGTATTGGCAAATATTGTGGAATGAAACATGAACACTAAACTAGCAAACGCCATCGTGCTGTGCCTGGCAACCCTGGGCATGAGCCTGGCCACCGCCCAGCTTAGTTCTCCCCTCGGGGGTGCCAAGCCCGCGGCTAAAGCTGCGCCCGTGGCAGCCACAACTGCACCTGCCGCAGCGGCCGCACCCGCCACTGGCGCGCTGGGCGTGCCAGCCGGGCAGGGCGCAGGCGTGCACAGCCCCGACAGCCCGTTTGCGCCGCTGCAAGAGCGTGCCGACGTGGTGCCTTGGGCCGTGCTCACCTCGATCAAAACCAAAACCGAGAAAAACAAAATCACGCCGGTCTACACCATGGACCAGCTTGCGCTCAACCAAAAGTCCCAGCGCATACAAGGCTTCATGATGCCACTGGAGCCGGGCGAGAAGCAGCGCCACTTTTTGCTCACCTCCGTGCCCATGAGCTGCGGCTTCTGCGTGCCCGGTGGGCCCGAGAGCATGGTAGAAGTGCGCACCAAAACGCCCATTAAATACACGCTAGACCCGGTGGTCGTAGAGGGTAAATTCGCCGTGCTCAGCGATGACCCCTACGGTTTGTATTACCGCATTACAGAGGCGGCTGCAGTCAAATGACGCACAAGGTGCGGCGGTATTCGTGGCTATGGGGGCTAGTGGTTGCGTCGATTGTATTGATGCAATGGCTTGCCTTCGTGCACCGCATAGCCCATAACCCAGGGCCTTCTATCGCGCATGGCCTGCCGCACGCCAAAGTTGAAGCCACCGGTAGGCACAGCCACAACGGCCACTCTCACAGCATAGACAGTCACCACCCGCATGCTGAGCACTCGCACAGTTGGCTTGATGGATTTTTTACCCACCAAGAAGGCGATATCACCTGCCATCTACAAGATGCGCTATCCGCCATGGACGGCGGTTGCATGTATAAAACGGTCGTCCATATTGCGCCACCAGCTATTCTTCTCGTAGCATTTTCACAAATATTGTCCACAGCGCGTGCTGCCGCGCTGTTTGAGGCTCGCGGCCCGCCCGCACTCTCTTAAATCCCACTGGCCCGCCATGCTGCATCGCCTATTAGGGCTGGTGCGGCTGTGCGTTTTCTTTGCATTTTTGGAGTTTTTCATGTCTATTTATTTTCCTCGCCGCACTGTAGCTTTGGCCGCAGCCGTGTGCGCCACGACAGCGTGGGCACAGTCTCAAACCGCAGCCCCAAGTGCGGACGCACCCATCCCCACCCTGAAAGAAGTCACCATCACCGCCAATCCGTTGCGCAGTAACGACCTGATTGCACCTGCCACCCAATACTCCGGCACAGCGTTGCTGCTGCGCAGCCAAAGTACCTTGGGCGAAACCCTGGCTAACACGCCCGGGGTCAGCAGCAGCTACTTTGGCCCCAACGCCAGCCGCCCGATTATTCGCGGCCTTGACGGTGACCGCGTGCGCGTGCTGCAAAACTCTGGCGGCAGTATGGACGCATCGGGCCTGAGCTACGACCACGCCGTGCCGCTTGACCCAATTGCCATTGAACGCATCGAGGTATTGCGCGGCCCCGGCGCGCTCTTGTACGGCGGCAGCGCCGTGGGTGGCGTGGTCAACGTGATCGACAACCGCATCCCGCGCGACGCGGTAGAGGGTGTAGCGGGCAAGGTAGATTTTGGATTGTCCAGCGGCAATGGCGGTAAAAATGGCGCATTCATGGTGGAGGGCGGTAATAAAAAATACACCTTGCACCTGGATGCGTTCTCGCGCGACAGCAGCGACGTGTCAGTCCCCATCAATTTACCTTGCAGCAAGCCCGGTGCGCCTGCACTGCAGCGCAAAATTTGCAACTCCGCGGCTACTGCCGATGGTGGTGCGCTGGGCGGATCGGTGTTTTTTGACAAAGGCTACCTGGGGGCATCTTTGTCAACTTTTAAAACCAAGTACGGCACCGTGGCCGAAGACGAAGTCACTATCGATATGCGCTCTGACCGTTTTGCGTTAGAGGGCGAATATAAACCCGGCGGCTGGGCGCAGTCTGTCAAACTGCAA
>JAYVDN010000598.1:0-12872 GCA_043749385.1 Polaromonas sp. | reverse complement strand
AGCTCGCGCTGGTCACACCACCTACGGGAATGGTATTGATGTAAGCCCCGCCCGTGGCAGCCACCACTTGCACCACCAGCGTGCAGGTGCTTGTGGGCGCTACGCTGCCGCCTGTAGCAGTTAGTACCGTCGCATTGGCAACTGGCGCAAACACCAGCGCACCGCAGCCCGTGCTGGAGCTGGCAGGGGGCGTGGCCACCACCAATCCAGCGGGAAAGTTATCTGCAATGGCCAAGCCCGTGATGGCGCTGGCGCCCGGGTTGAACACGGTGATGGCCAACTGCGAGGTTTGCAAGGTACTCACCGCGCTGGGTGTAAAACTCTTGGCAATCGGGTAGCCCTGAACAATAGTGGTCGTATCGCTGGCGCTGTTGTTGCCGGTCTTGCTGGCAGCCTCTGAGCCACCACTGACGTTGGCCTGGTTCACCAAGCTGGCAGGCGCACTGAGATCGACGTTCGCGGTCACCACAATGGGCGGGTAGCTCACACCCGGTGCCAGCACGTCGCTGCGCGTGCAACTTAAGCCGATGCAGGCCCAACCCGTTCCGCTCGGCACCACCGACGACAGGCCAGCCGGGGGCACCTCAGTGACGGTCACCACACCGCTGGTGGAGGCTTGACCTGAGTTGCTGACCACCACGCTGTATACAACGCCGGTTTGCCCGGCAAAAAAGTTACCCGTATGGGTTTTGGCGATGGTCAAATCAGGCGATGCCACAATCACCCGGGCCGGTTGATCACCGGGCTGCGTTGCATCCGCATCACTGGTGTCCGTAGACACCGTGCCCAAGGTTTGCGCCTTGGAAGTGACCACGCCAAAGTTATCGATAATCGTGTCGCCGGGTGTGCCCGCGTTCACCGTCACGCGAAAGCGGACCACCGTGAACGCATCACCGGGGGACACTTTGCCGCCCGCAGTCGCATTGGCCCCCACACCTGCGCGGATCACCACCTGGTTTGACGCTGCCACATATTCAGCTTGGTCATCCCCTGCGGCATCGGTCTTGGCCCCAGCATTGGCACCGCCCACCACCACAATAGAGTTAGGCACGTAGGTCGTATTGGCCGGTAAGGTATCCCGCAAAATCACCTCGGTTGCGGGGTCTTGCCCGGTGTTGCCAAAAGTCAGCTCATACTCCAGCACATCGCCAGGCAGCACCGCGCCGCCGTTGACGTCGGTTACTTTTTTGCTCAAGGTGTCTTTGACGTTGGGCACAAAAATATCGGTCGCCAGCGTCACCACGCCCAAGTCAATCGTCTCTGAACTGGAAGACACCCGCACCACCGCTGAGGTCGCGCCATTAGGCAATGGCGTGTTGGGCTTGGTAATGTCAGCGTCGTACCCCAGGGTATTGAGGTGCGCGGGGTTACGCGTGACCACGTTGGTGCCGCCTGCGCTGATGGTGCTGTTGAAGTAATCGTTTTGCGGATTCACGGCATTGAATACCGGGCTTAAAGTAGCGGCGGTTTGGCCAAACTGCAAACCCGCCGTCCCCTCTAAAGATCCCCGGTCACCGTCGTAGCCAATGGTACCGATACTGGTGTTGACCGGGCCGACGGGAGGTGTCAAAAATCCAGACAGCGAAATATTGATACCGCCGCCTGCTGTAGCGCTGTTGACACGCTGGTAGCCGTCGTACACGGCCAAGTTGCGCATAGGCAGACTGGTATTGGAGTACACCACCACTAAGGTCCAACCCGCGTAGACGCCAGCGGCTCCCGGACTGGAGTAGACGTTGGCCACGGTGTAGTTGCCCGCTAAATTACCTGTCGATGCGGCCACCAAAGAGGTGACATCGGCAAAGCCCTGGTAGGCATTGGCGCCCGCAAAGGTGTCCAGCGTGGAGGAAGTCACAGTCACGTAGGCTGGCGAACTAGGCGTTTTGAACAACACGCTTTTACGCCCGGCATTGGTTGTGTCGCCCGCCCAATACAAACCTGCAAACTCCACCGCCGAGCCCCCGGGAACCACAATTTGGGCAGAGCTAGAGCTGAAAATCCCCACCCCAGCGTCAATATTGACGTACTGCATGGTGAAATTGTTATTGGTGCCGCCGGCCAGGCTGGTGCTTTGCAAAGCGGTGCAACCCGCCACCGACGTGTTACAGGTCATCAGGCTGTTGGACACAAACGTGATGTCGCCTTTGGTGTTTTTCGAAAACCTAGGGGCAAACGCACGCTGCGCATAGGCGGTCGACACGAGAGCCATCAGGACTACCAGTGCCAAGAACCTTAAAAACCTAAACTGCATAAATGTATTAGTACGAAATGTTATTTTTTATAACCACGCATTATGTGCAGATATCTTCAGTTTCAGCCGATATGAATCCTCAAAACGTGCGATGTATCACGGCGACGTTACGGAATGCGCATTTCGCAAGGCGTGCATACTAATTCTTTAGTACCCAAAAAGCACGGCGCGCGGAATATGCAGCGCAGATGCCGCGCAGATCCCGCGCAGATGCCGCGCAGATTACGCGGCTGAAGGCATGGGTCGCCCCATCTCCTGACGCGGGAGTGCAGTCAACGCTTCGCAGGGGGCTCAGTTTCGCTATATATTCAGTAGCTGCCCCCGCGATATTCTATTGGGCTACAGCCTGATAGACCTCTTAAAAAGAGGTCAAAATTGCCGTTTTCAGGCACTCGGCAAGCGCTGGGAGTTTAAAAATCGGCCAAGAACCGCAGATTTAACGGTTTTAGAGGGTATTTTTAGCTAGCTATTGGCCTGCAGGCCAATAGAATATCGCGGGAGAAGCTACTGAATATATAGCGTCTATGGTGCCCCAAAGAGCCTGCAAAGTTGGGCGCAGCGTGCCCAAGGCACTCCGAGCCAAAAACAAAGGCATATGTGATGCCGTGAGGCCCAATGCCACCCAAATTCAAAGTTAAACCGGCGTGAGCTTGGCAATGCTCAGCGCCAACCACTTGATCCCATGGCGGCCAAACTTCACCTGGGCGCGAGCATCATCCCCCGCACCTTCCACGCTAAGCACCGCGCCTTCGCCAAATTTATTGTGAAACACCTGCATGCCTGCGGCTATGCCGTGGCTGGGCGCAGCGGCTTGCTTGGGCACGGGGCCTGCTACAAAACCGCCCTTAGCCCAATCGGAATCTGTACGAGCAGCTCCTGCATTAGTAGCGTATGGGTTGCCACGGCCACTTTGCCCATAGCCCGTACCGTAGCTGGCCTGGGTGTTAAAGCCCGAGCCAAAACCGGCGCTTTTCGGGGTGATCCATTTGAGCGCCGCCTCTGGCAGCTCTTCTAGAAACCGGCTCTTAATGTTGTAGCGCGTCTGGCCATGCAGCATGCGCGTTTGCGCCAGGCTCAGGTACAGGCGCTTGCGGGCGCGGGTGATGGCTACGTACATCAGGCGGCGCTCTTCCTCTAGCCCGTCGTGGTCACTCATGGAGTTTTCATGCGGGAACAGGCCTTCTTCCAGGCCGGTTATGAAAACTGCATCAAACTCCAAGCCTTTGGAGCTGTGCACGGTCATCATCTGCACCGCGTCTTGTCCAGCCTGGGCCTGGTTGTCGCCCGACTCCAGTGCGGCATGGGTAAGGAAGGCGGCCAGCGGGGACATGGTCTCTCCCGTGTCTTGGTTGACGATGCCAGCGGCTTCGCGGTCAGCGTCGGCTTGTGACTGGGCAGACACGGAGGCAGGCTCAGTGCGCGCAGAACTTGTCTCGCCCGTCAATCCCTGGCTCGCCGGGCTTTGCGTCAACTGCGCTGAAAGCTTAGGCGCATTCGCCACCTCATCCACGGGCAGTGCTACCGCATCACGGCCAAAGCCTTCTTGCGTCACAAAGCTCTCGGCCGCGCTGACCAGTTCTTCCAGGTTCTCTACCCGGTCTGCGCCCTCTTTGTCGTTTTTATAGTGCTCTATCAGGCCGCTGTGGTCCAGCACCAGCTCGATGATCTCGCGCAAGCTGCAACCTTGCGTTTGCTCGCGCAGCACGTCCATCTTGGCGACAAAGCCGCCCAGGCTGGCACCGGCTTTACCCGTGACCAAGCTCACCGCATCGTGCAGCGAGCAACCCGAGGCGCGGGCGGCATCTTGCAGCTGCTCCAGGCTGCGCGCACCAATGCCGCGCGGCGGAAAGTTCACTACCCGGCTAAAGCTGGTGTCATCCTGCGGGTTCTCCAAAATGCGCAGGTAGGCTAGCGCATTTTTAATCTCGGCGCGCTCAAAAAAGCGCAGGCCACCGTACACGCGGTAAGGCACCCCGGCGTTGAACAGCGTGGTCTCGATCACCCTGCTTTGCGCGTTGCTGCGGTAGAGTACGGCAATCTCGCTGCGCTTATAGCCCGGCTCGGTGCCTTGGTCGCGCTGCAGGTTTTTCACCTCGTCCACCAGCCACTGCGCCTCGGCATAGTCGCTGGGGTTTTCCATCACCCGCACCGGCTCCCCGGGGCCTTGGGCGGTGCGCAGGTTTTTGCCCAGGCGCTTGGTGTTGTGGCTAATCAACTGGTTGGCGCTGTCCAAGATGTTGCTGTAAGAGCGGTAGTTTTCCTCCAGCTTGATCTGGTGCTGCACGTTAAATTCACGCACAAAGTCGGCCATATTGCCCACCCGCGCACCGCGGAAGGCATAGATGCTTTGGTCATCATCACCCACAGCAAAAACGCTTGACTTGCTAGTATTTTGTGAGCTGCCACCGCTATGCTCCAGTGCGTTGTGGCCCGAGAACATCTTGATCCAGGCGTATTGCAGCTTATTGGTATCCTGAAACTCGTCGATCAAAATATGCCGAAACCGCCGGTTGTAATGCTCACGGATGGGTGGGTTGTCGCGCAGCACCTCGTAGCTGCGCAAAATCAGCTCGCCAAAATCCACCACGCCTTCGCGCAGGCACTGCGCCTCGTACAGTGCATAAATCTCGACCTTCTTGCGCGTTTCTTCGTCATGCGCTTTGATGTCTTTGGGCCGCTCGCCCTCCTCCTTGGCACCGCTGATGAAATACATCAACTGCTTGGGCACATAGCGCTCTTCGTCGATGTTGAACTGCTTGCACAGCCGTTTGATGGCCGAGAGCTGGTCTTGCGTGTCCAAAATGGCAAACGATTGCGGCAACCCGGCGATTTTGTAGTGCGCGCGCAAAAAGCGGTTGCACAGGCCGTGAAAGGTGCCAATCCACATGCCGCGCACATTCACCGGCAGCATGCTGCCCAGGCGCAGCAGCATCTCTTTGGCGGCTTTGTTGGTAAAGGTGACGGCCATCATGCCGCCGGGCGAGATTTGCCCGGTTTGCAACAGCCAGGCAATGCGGGTGGTGAGCACCCGCGTTTTGCCCGAGCCCGCGCCCGCCAAAATGAGCGCATGCGCATCGGGCAAGGTGACCGCGGCCAGCTGCTCAGGGTTAAGATGGTTCAGCAAGGGCATATGGTCTGCGGAGTGTGGGGAGCCGCTTGGCTGTAAGACCGGCGCGCTGCGGGAGACTAAACCCGAATCAAGTGATACTTCTGACAACATAGCCCAGATTGTGAAGCCAAGACGATGCAAACCTCTCTCTATCAGCGGATTTATTGTGCAACCAGGTCTATGCTGCCTCGGAGCAGTTTGATGCATTCAACCCGCCTTGGCCTTGCAGCCTCACTGGCTCTAGGCTTGGCAAACCAAACTCACGCCCAATCGTCTTGCTCGAGCGACGGGCAAAGCCCGCCCACTGCCCTGCTAGAGCGCTTTATCAGCGCCGACTGCGATACCTGCTGGGCCAAATCCTCCCTGCCGCCACCCATCGCAGGTCAAGCCGCCTTGGACTGGATCGTCCCCAGCCCCAAGGGCGACGAGGCCGCCTTGTCCGCCGCCGCCACCCGCGATGCCCAGACCCGCTTGCAAACGCTTAGCCTGCCATGGGATGCGAGCCAAGCCAGCATGCAAACCAGCGCGGTACACAAAGTCTTGGCTCACAGTGGCGCCACCGCCTCGACTGCCCATTCAGGCACTGCCCCCGCGACAGCAACGCTGCGTGTTGCCCATGGGCTGCCGTTTAACGGCTATATCGGCGCATCCATAGAGTTCACCCCTACGCCAGATACGCGCACGCTCTCCGACCTGCCGCAGGGCCACGATCTGTTTGCCTACCTTTTGCTGGTTGAGACGCTGCCCGCAGGTGCTGAGGGCAGTGATGTACCACGTCAATTGGTACGCAACGTGCTCATCACGCCGTGGCGCACGCTCGATGAGCTGGGCAAGGTGAACAAGGTGGGGTTCAAACCCTTTTTTGAGTCGCGCCCTATCAGCCTTCCAGCGGGCGTGAACCCGGAGCGGCTGCGGGTCCTGGGCTGGGTGCAAGACGCTGCTGGCCGCGTGCTGGCTACAGCGCAGTCTCGTTGCGAAGGCTAAGTGCGAGGATCGACTCCAAGTTGAGGTTGCCAAGATGTTGATCTTGGAGGGTTGACCGGGGTGCGGCTTGGGAACCTGTACTGCACAGGGTAGGTGCCAAACCTGTGCAACCCCGTACGATCAATCCCATTAATAGCTAAAAACAATTAGATTTTAATAGTCAATAGTTTTAGTATCCAACCTGTGCTCCTTTGCAACCCGCCAAAGGCACTTTTGGAAGAAATGAACCATGACAACCGAAGCCCAATGCCCGTTCTCGGGCGCAGCACGTAAACACACCGTTGCAGGCGCCACGGCCAACACGAACTGGTGGCCCCATCAACTCAACCTCAAGGTCCTGCACCAGCACTCTGCCAAGTCCGACCCCATGGGCGAGGATTTCAACTATGCCAAAGAATTCAAAAGCCTTGACCTGCACGCCGTGGCGCGAGACCTCACCGCCTTGATGACCGACTCGCAAGACTGGTGGCCCGCTGACTACGGCCATTACGGCCCCTTCTTCGTGCGCATGGCCTGGCACGGCGCGGGCACCTACCGCATTGCCGATGGGCGGGGCGGCGCGGGCTCTGGCTCACAGCGCTTTGCACCGCTCAATAGCTGGCCCGACAACGGCAATCTGGACAAAGCACGTCGCCTGCTCTGGCCGGTCAAGCAAAAGTATGGCCGCAAGCTGTCTTGGGCAGACCTGATGATGCTGGCAGGTAACGTGGCCATGGAATCGATGGGGTTCAAAACCTTTGGCTTTGGCGGCGGCCGCCCCGACATTTGGGAGCCTGAAGAAGACATTTACTGGGGCGCAGAGACCCAATGGATGGCTACTGACAAACGCTACGCTGGTGACCGCGAGTTGGAAACCCCGCTGGGCGCTACCACCATGGGCCTGATCTACGTTAACCCGCAAGGCCCAGAGGGCAAGCCTGACCCGCTGGGTTCGGCGCGCGATATCCGCGAGACCTTTGCCCGTATGGCCATGAACGACTACGAGACCGTGGCACTGACTGCGGGCGGTCACACGTTTGGCAAAGCCCACGGCGCAGCCAATCCAGACACCTATGTGGGCGCAGAGCCCGAGGGCGCGGGCATTGAGACGCAAGGCTTTGGCTGGACAAACAGCTTGGGCAGCGGCAAAGGCGTGCACACCATCACCAGCGGTATCGAGGGTGCGTGGACCAATAACCCTGTGCAATGGGACAACGGCTACTTTGAGAACCTGTTTGGCTACGAGTGGGTGCTAACCAAAAGCCCCGCTGGCGCGCACCAGTGGACTCCCAAGGAAGCCAACGCAGCAGGCACCGTGCCCGATGCCCACGACAAAGCCCAGCGCCACGCCCCCATGATGACCACCGCCGACATGGCCCTGCGCATGGACCCGGCCTACGAAAAAATCTCCCGCCACTTCATGCAAAACCCGGCAGAGTTTGCCGATGCCTACGCCAGAGCCTGGTTCAAGCTCACGCACCGCGACATGGGCCCGCGCTCGCGCTACCTGGGCGCACTCGTCCCCAAGGAAGAGCTGATCTGGCAAGACCCGATTCCGGCGCTAGACCACGCGCTGGTGGACGCGCCAGACATTGCGGCACTCAAAGCCAGGCTGCTGGCATCCGGGCTGTCTATCGCGCAACTGGTCAGCACCGCCTGGGCATCGGCCTCCACCTTCCGTGGCAGCGACAAGCGCGGCGGTGCCAACGGCGCGCGCATTCGCCTGGCACCGCAGAAGGATTGGGAAGTCAACCAACCCGCTGAGCTGGCCCAAATTTTGCCCAAGCTGGAAGCGATTCAAATCGACTTCAACAGCGCGCAGAAGACAGGCAAAAAGGTGTCGCTGGCCGACCTGATCGTGCTGGGTGGCTGCGCAGCCGTAGAAGCTGCTGCCAAGAAGGCCGGGGTAGAGGTGCAGGTGCCCTTCTCGCCCGGGCGCATGGACGCATCACAAGCGCAGACCGATGTGCACTCCTTCGCCGTGCTGGAGCCCGTTGCAGACGGCTTTCGCAACTATCTGCGCAAGGGACAAGAGGCCTTTGCGGCTGAGCTGTTGGTGGACAAGGCCAACCTCCTCACGCTGACCGCGCCCGAGATGGCGGTGTTGGTGGGCGGCATGCGCGCGCTGAACGCCAACTTTGGGCAGTCCCCGCACGGCGTGTTTACGAAGCGGCCAGAGACGCTGACGAACGACTTCTTCGTCAACCTGGTGGACATGAACACCCAATGGCAAAAGAGCGCCGCGGCTGAAGGCGTGTTGGAGGGGCGTAACCGATTAACCGGTGAACGCAAGGCCACAGGCACTGTCGTGGATCTCGTCTTCGGCTCCAACGCCCAGCTACGGGCGATTGCAGAGGTCTACGCAAGCAGCGACGCGCAAGCGGTTTTTGTGCGTGACTTTGTGGCGGCTTGGAGCAAGGTGATGAACCTGGACCGCTACGACCTGGCGTAGTCTCACGAAACAGAACACCACAGCTCTATCACCTGCCGCAGGGCTGCGGGTTTTTACATACGCAGATAGCCAAGTTTATCTGCGTATTTTTGCGTTTTTCTGCGCTTTTAAAATGGATGCTTGACACTATTTCATAGTTCAATTATTATTGAACTATGAAAACACTTTTCAAGCCCAACAAAACCGCCAAAGTTGCCGAAACCGATGCCATCCGCGCACTGGCTGCGCTGGCGCAGGCGCAGCGGCTGCGCAGCTTTCGCGCGCTGGTGGTGGCGGGCAGCGATGGGCTCACACCCAGCGCACTGGCCGCATTGCTGGACATTGCGCCCAGCGCGCTGTCGTTCCACCTCAAAGAGCTGTCGCACAGCGGGCTGGTGAGTGCCGAGCAGCGGGGGCGCAACCTGATTTACCGCGCAAATTACGCGCAAATGAACACCTTGTTGGCTTACCTGACCGAGCATTGCTGCGCGGGGCAAGCCTGCGATGTCGGACGCACTGACGCTGCCTGTTGTTGAGCACCCTGCTGCCTGAGCCCTCAACACTCCCATCGCGCAGAGGCACCCGCTAAGTACCAGGCGCAGCAGGGGCAAGTTCTGGTTCACTACTTTTATTCACTATACAAATAATAGCTGCTCCCGCGATATTTTATTGGGCTAAAGGCACTATTTACTATCAATCGGTACACCCCATGTCTACACCACTCAACGTGCTCTTCTTATGCACCCACAACTCAGCCCGCAGCATCTTGGCAGAGGCGCTGCTGAACCACTTGGGCGATGGCAACTTCAAGGGCTTCTCCGCTGGCAGCAGCCCGCGTGCTAACCAACAACCCAATCCCCTGGGCCTACAAGTGCTGCGCGATGCAGGCATCGCTACCGATGGCTTGCACAGCAAAAGCTGGGATGCCTTTGCGCTGCCCGGCGCGCCGCAGATGGACTTGGTCATCACCGTGTGCGACAACGCGGCGGGCGAAACATGCCCCTACTGGCCAGGCAATCCCGCCAGCGCCCACTGGGGCTACGCCGACCCCAGCGCAGGCGATGCACCAGACGAACAAAAGCTCATCGCGTTTAGGCACACCCTGCATGCCCTGAACCGCCGAATCGAACTACTCGTCAACCTGCCACTCGCCAGTCTGGACAAGTTAACGATCGAAAAATCAGCCCAGCAGTTATCGACATCATGAGCCCATCTATGTATTGCCCTGCCCTACACGCCTTCGTGGCGCTGGCGCCTTCCCCGGCCTGCTGCAAGGCGGGCGCGGCATGAGTGCAGCCGAGCCCACCTATACCCTCGCCCAAAATGCCTTCGCCGAATGTCTGGGCACGGCCATGCTGCTGTGCGCGGTGATCGGATCGGGCATCATGGCCGAGCGCTTGAGCGGCGGCAACAACGCCGTAGCCCTACTGGCCAACACGCTGGCCACGGTGTTTGCGCTGTTTGTGTTGATCGAGGTGCTGGGGCCGATCAGCGGTGCGCACTTTAACCCGCTGGTGACACTTATTTTTATGCACAATAAGTCTGTAGCCCAACAGAATATCGCGGGAGCAGCTACAGTATTTATAGTAGTGCAACTCACAGGTGCAGTGCTGGGTGCATGCCTGGCCAACGCCATGTTTGACCTGCCCGTGCTGCACACCAGCGCCAAGCTGCGTGGCGGCTGGGGCCAGTGGCTGGCAGAAAGCGTAGCGACCGCGGGCTTGGTCTTCGTCATCGCCCGTTCGGGTGCCGCTGGGGTGAACGCAAAGGCCAGCGCCCTGGTAGCCTGCTACATCGGCGCGGCCTACTGGTTTACCGCCAGCACCTCATTTGCCAACCCCGCTGCCGTGCTGGGCCGCATGCTGAGCGACAGCTTTGCGGGCATCGCACCGGCCAGTGCGTTGGGTTTTGTGGCCGCGCAGTGCGTGGGCGCTGCGCTGGGCTATGCAACCCATTGCGGCTTTAAAACACCCAGCAAGACTTAGCGTGTAAAAAGTCCTGAATGCGACATTAATGTGTTACGGCTATGGCCCAGCCTCGGGTTTTCACTCTAGTATGGCTGCACCACATTGACAAGGCAAAGCACCATGGAATCACAAGTGAACGTTCTCTTTCTGTGCACGCATAATTCGGCGCGCAGCATTTTGGCCGAAGCGCTGCTCAACCACTTGGGCCAGCCCCGCTTCAAGGGCTACTCTGCGGGCAGCCACCCGGGTGCCAACCAACAGCCGCATCCGATGGCCCTGCAGGTACTGCGTGACGCAGGCATACCGGTTGCGGGCCTGCACAGCAAGAACTGGAACGACTTTGCACTGGACAGCGCGCCGCGCATGGATTTGATCATCACCGTGTGCGACAACGCCGCAGGTGAAGTGTGCCCCACTTGGCCTGGGCGGCCTGCTACTGCGCACTGGGGCTACCCCGACCCTAGCGAAGGCGATGCGCCCGACACTGAAAAACTGCGGGGTTTCCAGCGCACTCTCCGGGCCATCGAACACAAATTACAGTGGCTGATCAGTTTGCCCAACCATGAAATACGCGCTGCCGTGTTTGCTACCGCCGCTGCAACCTTGATGCAATAAACATCCCCTTAGCCCACCACCCCATCCATGCGCTACCTTCGCCAGCTCAAAGACCCCACCCTCCTGCCCGCCCTGCAAGCCCAATTCGCGCAATACGCTGCGGGGCAAAACCTTGCCCAATCCTTGGACCCCACCGGCCACGCGCCACGCATCTTGCTGCTCTACGGCTCTCTGCGTCCCCGCGCCTTCTCGCGCCTGGCCGTGGAGGAAGCCGCGCGCCTGCTGCAATTCTTTGGCGCAGAGACACGCATCTTCGACCCGTCCGACCTACCCCTGCCCGACCAGATTGAGAACGACAACCACCCCGCCGTGGCCGAGCTGCGCGAACTGTCGCTTTGGTCCGAAGGCCAGGTGTGGTGCAGCCCCGAGCGGCACGGCGCCATCACCGGCGTGATGAAGGCGCAGATCGACCACCTGCCGCTGGCAATGGGTGCGCTGCGCCCCACGCAGGGCCGCACTCTGGCAGTGATGCAGGTGTGCGGCGGCTCGCAGTCGTTCAACGCCGTCAACACCCTGCGCCTGCTAGGCCGCTGGATGCGCATGGTGACTATTCCCAACCAAAGCAGCGTGGCTATGGCCTACAAAGAATTTAACGACCAAGACCGCATGCGCCCCAGCAGCTACTACGACCGCATCGTGGACACGATGGAAGAGCTGGTGCGCTTTACCGTGCTGCTGCGTGGGCAGACCGACATGCTGACCGACAGGTATTCGGAGCGTGTGGAAGCTGAAGTGAAAGCTGCGCGGGCTGCGGCAGTGCAAGCGGCGGCAGTGGCCAGTGGGGCGGTGAAGGCGTAAATCTGACATTTAAAGCATCCCATAAAGTGTTTTAAAAAGATTAAGCGTTTCCACCGGAATGCTTATAGATAAAATAATTGTCAAAACAGCTAATTTTCTTATAATCATTCTCATGAAAGCGCTTAAATCATCAAAACAAGCCATACAGGTAGTTAAAAAAACCACTGCCAGTTTGGTTTTGCCTCTCCCCCTGCCCGTAGAGCGCGCCATCCGCAAGCTCGGTAGCGATGTATCGCTCGCACGCCGCAGACGGCATATTTCGCAGGCCTCGCTGGCCGAGCGCATTGGTGCGTCGGTCTCCACCATCCGCCGCATGGAGCAAGGCGACGCGCGCGTGCGCATCCATTTCTTTGCCCGCACCATGCAAGTGTTTGGCGTGCTGGATGCGCTAAGCCAACTGATAGACACCGCGCAAGACGATATCGGCCTGA
The DNA here is from genome assembly GCA_043749385.1 of Polaromonas sp. Lineage (GTDB taxonomy): Bacteria > Pseudomonadota > Gammaproteobacteria > Burkholderiales > Burkholderiaceae_C > JAAFIP01. The sequence continues at coordinate 307 of JAYVDN010000598.1, read as the reverse complement.
CCATCATGGACGCGCAGTTGCCCCAGCGCGTGCGCAGCAAACGCAAGCCCAGCAGCGCAGCAGGTGCGCTATGAGCCCCCCGGTGCATAAAGCCAGCGTCAACATCCGCCAACAGGTTGACGTGTGCATAGGCCACGCTGGCACGCCCGTAGGCAGCCTCACGTATGTGCAGCAAGGCCAGCGCGAAAACACCAGCTTTGCCTATGCCGCTAGTTGGCTGGCCAACCCAGAGCGCTTTCAAATTTCGCCTGATCTTGAGCTCACCGCAGACTACCAGCAACGCAAAGCCCCATCTAAAAACGACTCG
>JAYVDN010000597.1:0-8617 GCA_043749385.1 Polaromonas sp. | reverse complement strand
TCAATACAACCCGCAAAAACGCTAATTACTGCACAAACCGACCGTCTAGATTGACCTGGGACAGTTCTACAAAGGACGAACCGGAGCGGCTGCCTCCCGTAAAGTCGACCACATAGCCCTTAAGGTCAAACTTGGCCGAGCCCAAGGCGGCCTCCAGCGTCTTGGGGCTGAGGTTTTTGCCCGCACGGGTCAGGGCCTCTACCATCACGCGGGCGGCGATATAGCCCTCCATGGCGGCAAAGCCTGGCTCGGTGATGCCCGCTTTGGTCGCCATCGCGGTCATCTCATTCGATAGCGGGAATTTTCTGCTGCGGGGGTAGGGCACAGATTGCGCGACGATGAGGCCTTTGGAGGCAGGGCCAAGGGCCTTCACTGTTTGCTCGTTGCCCAGCAAACTGATGGTCATGTAAGGTACGCCCAGTTTGCCAAGCTCTGTTTTCGCCCAGCTTAAACCGGCTGCGGCACTGTTAACCCCCAGCACCGCCTGAGCACCGGTAGCGGCAATGGCTTTGGTGATGCTAGTGACATCGTCCAGTTTGTCCGGCATCATCACTTTGCCTTTGACGGTGACGCCCAGTTTGGCGGCTATAGCTTCAAAACCCGCCAATGCACCTTTGCCAAACGCATTGTCTGAATACAAAACCGTGACGTTTTTCAGCCCGGAGGTAGCGCAGTAGGCTGCAATCTTGGTCAGCTCCTGGCCGTAGGTAGCGCGGATATGGTAGAGGTGTTTGAACTGTGGATTGCGCAGACCGTCAAAACCACTGTAGGGTGCAAAGCTGACCAAGCCAGCCTCCTCCACCAAAGGCTGCAAGGCCATGTTGGACGGTGTGCCTCCCACGCCAAACAAGCTCAGTATGCCACCGCCCTCGCTTTGCAATTGCTTGAAGTTGGCGACTGCCTTGGCGGCATCGTATTGGTCGTCTAAAGACACCAAGGTGATTTTTCGGCCTGCTACACCACCACGTTGGTTGACATCGTTAAAAAACGCGTTGGCGGACAGATTGGCCTGCAGGTTGGCAAAGCTCAGTGGGCCGGTCAGTGCAGCGGTTTGGCCCAGGCGCACTTCGGTGGCTGTGACACCTGCAACGCCTTGGCCCAAAGCCTGGCCGGAAATGCCGATACCGGCCAATGCGGATACCTGTACCAGGCTGCGGCGGGAAATCTGCGAGATAGGGGTATCGGGTGCCATCTTAGCTGTCCTTAAACAATGAAGCGTTGCACAGAATAAAGTGCTACAAATTAAGCAAAGCTTATTATCTTTTAGTTAAAAACGGGTGACACCTAGGGTACTTCCTTCGCGTGAAACGTTAACTTTACAGCGTTGTTGTTGTTAACTCGGGAAAACAGCGCATTTCGCCGCCAAATTGCCGCCCAGATGCTGGCGCGCACACTGCTGTTACGGCAAGGCCACCGACTGCACCATGGCCCGCACTTGCTCCACCGCGCCGCGCCCGGCATCAGCCACGGGGATCATGCGGTGGGCGATGGTTTGGGGCAGGATGGCTTGCACGTCGTCGGGTGCGACGTAGTTGCGCCCAGCCAGCAGCGCCTGCGCTTTGGCGGCGCGCACCAGGGCGATGCCTGCGCGCGGGCTCAGGCCCTGCAAAAACCAGCGGCCAGAGCGGGTAGCGGCGATTAAATCTTGCACATAGTTCAGCAGCGGGTCGGCGGCGTGCACGGCTTGCACAGCGTCTTGCGCGGCCTTCAGGTCGATGGGGGTGAACACGGCGGGCAGTGCGTCCACCATATCGCGCCGGTCATGGCCCGCTAGCAAGGTGCGCTCGGCAGCGCGGTCGGGGTAGCCTAGGGATATGCGCATCAAAAAGCGGTCAAGCTGGCTTTCGGGCAGCGCGTAGGTGCCTAGCTGGTCATGCGGGTTTTGTGTGGCGATGACGAAAAACGGCTGGGGCAGGGCGCGGGTTGCGCCCTCTACCGTCACTTGTTTTTCTTCCATGGCTTCCAGCAGGGCCGACTGGGTTTTGGGGCTGGCGCGGTTGATCTCGTCGGCCAGCAGCACCTGGGCAAATATGGGGCCGGGGTGGAACTGAAACCCGCCTCGGCCTTCATTGGCCCCGCGCTCGTAGATCGACACGCCAGACAAGTCGCTCGGCATCAGGTCAGCCGTGAACTGCACGCGCGAGAACTGCAGGCCAAAGCTGCGCGACAGCGCATGGGCCAGCGTGGTCTTGCCCACGCCGGGCACGTCTTCGATCAGCAAGTGCCCGCCAGCGAGCAAGCATGCTACGCAGTCTTGTACCTGCGCCGCTTTGCCTACAATGACGGTGTTAAGCTGCTTTAAAAGCGTTTGAAGTAACTGATTAGTATGATTGGTATCCATACGCTTACGATAACCCAAAACTCTTGTTTTTTATGACCACTGGCTATTTCACCCACACAGATTGCCGTCTACATGAAATGGGCCCCGGCCACCCCGAGTGCCCCGATCGGCTGGACGCCATCAACGACCGCCTCATCGCTACTGGGCTCGCTGGCCTGCTAGACCATCGCGAGGCCCCACTGGCCAGCCTGAGTGATATTGAGCTGGCGCACGACCGCATGATGATTGCCGCCGTGCATGGCCTGAGCGAGCAGCTGAGCGACGACATCGCGGCGGGTGGCCCACGCTACGTGCAGCTCGACCCCGACACATCGCTCAACATCCACAGCTGGCACGCCGTGCTGCGCGCCAACGGCGCAGCCTTGGCCGCTACTGACGCGGTGATGGCCGGTGAATTGCACAACGCCTTTTGCGCCGTGCGCCCGCCGGGTCACCATGCCACCCACAGCCGCGCCATGGGTTTTTGCGTCTTCAACACCATCGCCATCGCCGCCAAATACGCGCTGGAACGCCATGGCCTGGAGCGCGTAGCGGTGGTGGACTTTGACGTGCACCACGGCAACGGCACCGAAGATATTTTGGGCAACGACCCGCGCGCTCTGATGGTGGGCATCTTCCAGCACCCGTTCTACCCAGGCACCGGCGCCAACAGCCCTGCGGCCAATATGCTGAACCTGCCGGTGCCCGCCTACACCAAGGGCGATGTGGTGCGCGAGCTGATCACAACCCATTGGCTGCCCGCACTGGAAGCATTCAAACCGCAGATGATCTTCATCAGCGCAGGCTTTGATGCGCACCGCGAAGACGACCTGGGCCAGCTAGGCCTGGTCGAGGCCGACTACACCTGGATCACCCAGCAAATCTGCGCGGTGGCACAGAAGCATGCACAGGGGCGCATCGTCAGCTCACTCGAAGGTGGCTACAACCTGAGTGCGTTGGGGCGCAGTGTGGAGGCGCATCTGCGGGTATTGGCAGATGTGTAGACGCTATTTATTCAGTAGCTGCTCGCGCAGTATTTTAAAGGGCTAGAAGTGAATTTCTTAGGCTAATGATGCACGACATAGACAATCTGAACGAAGCCCAGTTGGTTGACCTGTACAACCGCGTTGGTGCCCGACTGAATTTTCTGCAGCAGATGCGCGCCCACTCCCATATGCTCGATTTCAGTATCGGCGAGCGCATCGCATTCCAGCCCAAAGGACACCCGATGCTGCATGGTGTGATCGTCAAATACAACCGCAAAACAGTCACAGTGATCACTGACGCAGGACTGCAATGGACGGTAGCACCGGTGTTCCTTCGCAAAGTAACCAGTGCACCCGTGGTTGCGCAAATGCCCTGAGGCCAGCCACTTATTTCCTGCAAACCCATTACCTGGCTCAACAGCACAGTGAAAACACCGTCCCTGATCCGTTACGTCACCCTAGCCCTACTGGCGCTGGTTCTAGCGGTGGCTGGCGGCATTGCCGCCTCCTGGGCTCCTGACGTCCCGGTAGAGTCGCTCAAGGCCCGCTGGGCACTGGCACCCTCGCGGTTCATCGCCGTGGACGGCATGCAGGTGCATCTGCGTGATGAAGGCCCCAGGCACGACCCCAGCCCCATCGTGCTGCTGCACGGCACTTCGGCCAGCTTGCACACTTGGGACGGCTGGGCGCAGGCCCTGCGTGGGCAGCGGCGGGTGATTCGTTTTGACCTGCCGGGCTTTGGCTTGACAGGGCCCCACCCGCGCGGTGCCTACGGGATTGAGCAGGACTACCCCAGTTTTGTAATGGCGGTGCCGGACCAACTGAAGGTGCAGCGATTTGTGTTGGCAGGCAACTCGCTGGGTGGGCAGATTGCCTGGCATACGGCGCTGGCTGCTCCGCAGCGGGTGGACACACTGATTTTGGTGGATGCAGGGGGCTTTCCGCCAGAGTCCACATCCGTGCCGCTGGCGTTTCAAATTGCGCGCATACCGGCGCTGGCACCGTTGATGCGCAATGTCTTGCCGCGCTCCCTGGTGCAAAGCAGCCTGCGCAATGTGTATGGGCAGCCTGAGAAGGTGACGCCCGAGCTGGTGGATCTGTCCTACGACATGGCGCGCCGCGAGGGCAACCGCGCGGCGCTGAACGCGCGTATGCAACGGGGCTACCAGTCGGACGTAGCGCGCTTGGCGCAGATCAAAATGCCTACGCTGATTTTGTGGGGCGCGCAAGACCGCCTGATTCCGCCCAGCCATGGCGAGCGTTTTGAGCGCGCCATTGCGGGCTCCAAGCGGGTGGTGTTTGCCCAGTTAGGCCATGTGCCGCATGAGGAGGATGCAGCGCAAACCGTCGCTGCGGTGCAGCAATTTTTGAAGTAAATCTGGACATCTTGAAATTATGCTGTGTGCCCTCAACTGTCCCCATGACTGAATCATTGCACATCGTCTGTCCGCATTGCCACACCACCAACCGCGTTCGCGCTGACCAGTTGGGCAGTGCCCCTACTTGTGGCCAGTGCAAACAGGCGCTTTTCACCGCGCACTCCGTGGCGCTGGACGAGGCGGCTTTTGACAAACATGTAGCGCGCAGCCAAATCCCTTTACTGGTGGATTTTTGGGCACCATGGTGCGGCCCCTGCCGCGCTATGGCCCCCGCCTTTGAGCAGGCGGCCGCGCAGTTGGAGCCACACATGCGGCTGGCTAAGGTAGACACCGAAGCCGTACCAAATTTGGGCGCACGTTTCAACATTCGCAGCATTCCTACCCTTGCACTGTTTGCCGGTGGGCGTGAGGTGGCTCGCCAAGCCGGTGCCATGGGAGCGGCAGACATTGTGCGCTGGGCCAAAGCTCACCAGCCGGGCTAAGGCTGTGCGCTAGCCGTAATGCGCGTGCTTTGGCTGCTGGGACCTGGTGAAAGACCGGATGCCGGCCGGATAGTTAGCCCGCCAAGCCTACATACACGTTCTGCACGTCGTCATTGCCATCAATCGCAGCGAGAAACGCCTCTACCTCTTCCAAATGCGCGGCACTGAGATTAGCCGGGTTGACCGGGTTTTTGGCCTTGTAGCCCAGCTTGGCAGACAGCACGGTAAAGCCGTGTGCCGGCAATGCGCGGCTGACCAGGTCTAGCTCGGCGGGGTCGGTGTAGAACAAGGTCGTGCCAGCTTTTACCGGATGGTCTTCGTCGGTGCTTTCAACGGCCTCCAGGTCTTGCGCTCCGGCTTCGATCGCGGCGGTGTCAGCATCGGCGCCAGGCGCAGTGGGTTCAGCCTCAATCATGCCGAGGTGGTCAAAGTCCCAAGACACGGAGCCTGAGGCCCCCAGTTGCCCCTTGCGAAACAGCACCCGCATCTCGGGAGCGGTGCGTTTGACGTTATCGGTCAGGCATTCGACCATCACGGCCACCTGGTGCGGGGCAAAGCCTTCGTAGATCACATGCTCAAAGCTCACAGCCTCGCCGGTCAGGCCGGCGCCTTTTTTGATGGCGCGGTCCAGCGTGTCTTTGGGCATGGAGACTTTGCGGGCCTGCTCTACCACCAGGCGCAGGCGTGAATTGGACGCCGGGTCGGCCCCGTTGCGCGCGGCCACCATGATGTCCTTGGCCAAACGGCCAAACAGTTTACCTCTGGCGTTAGCTGCCAGTTCTTTGCCTTTTGCTTTCCACTGCGCGCCCATGTTGCGTGTTCCTTGATGATGTAGCGCTTCTTGGCGCTTGGCTGGTTTTGAAGGTATCGGGAGAGCCTAGGTTATACACCTAGAATTTGCCTGTTTTGATAAAATTTAGCACTATATATTTTATAGCTGCTCCAGCAATATTTTATGGGGCTGGCGGGTTATTTGGCTTGTAAAGAGCGCTTGCTCAGGGTCTTTTTCTTCGAATTAGAAATTTTTCGCCCATCGTAATGCCAGCGTGGACGTGCGGCCAGCGCAATCGACTAGTCTAAACTTAGCATCGCAATCCGGCCCACCATTCTAACTACCAAGAAGTACCGCCATGACCCATCCATCGCCTGCCGTTGATCTTTCCCACCATTACGCCAATCTGGGCGATGTGCAGTTGCACTACGTCACTGCAGGTGAGGGCTATCCCGTTGTGCTACTGCACGGCTGGCCGCAAAGCTGGTACGTGTGGCGCTATGTGCTGCCGGAGCTGGCCAAGACCTATCGGGTGATTGCGCCCGACCTGCGCGGCCTGGGGGATTCGTCGCGGCCGCTGGAAGGCTACGATAAAAAAACCATCGCCCATGACATCTGGCGCTTGCTGCATGACCATCTCGGGCTCACGCAATTTGCACTGGTGGGCCATGACTGGGGCGGCCCCACGGCCTATGCTCTGGCCGCCGCGCATCCGCAGGCGGTGCGCAAGCTGGCCGTGCTGGACGTGACCATTCCCGGCGACGGTGCGACCAATTTCAGCCAAGGTGGCAAGCGCTGGCACCATGCTTTTCACCAGACGGTTGACCTGCCGGAGGCCTTGATTACGGGGCGGGAAGACATTTATTTCAGTTGGTTTTACCGCAACTGGGGAAGCCACCCCAACGTGCTGTCTGCCCAGGACATTGCCGAATACCTGCGCACCTACAGCCAGCCGGGTGCGTTGCGTGCCGGGTTTGCCTACTACCGCAACCTGGCCCGCGACATTGCAGACAACGAAGCCACGGCCAAGACCTTCAAGCTAAGCATGCCCGTGCTGGCGCTGGGCGGCAACAAGGGCTGGGGGCGCGGCACAGAAGTGCTGGAATCCCTCCAGCGGCTGGGCAGCAATGTGCGCGGTGGGGTGATCGAGCAGTGCGGCCACTGGATGGCGGAGGAGCAGCCGCAGGTTCTGTTGCAACATCTTCTGCCGTTTCTTGCCGAGGACTGAGCCTGGAGAATAGCCTGTAGGTGGGGCTGTCACCATGGCGCGTGCAGCGCCAGATCGTCGCTGGTATAGTGAATTGACTGGAGACTTATGACATGATGCACCATCCCAAGTGGGCCCGTTTTCGCCAACTTCTCGCCCTATGTGTACTCAGCTTCGCGGCCTTGGGGTCGCAGGCTGCCGCTGCCGATTGGCAAGATGACCTGCAGCCCATCTCGGCCAGCGACTGGAGCCCAGAGCGCGCAGCCCATTTGATCGAGCGCGCTGGCTTTGGTGGCACGCCTGCTGAGGTAGCCCGCTTGGCTGCCATGCCCGCGCGCCAGGCAGTGCAGTCCCTGGTGCGTTACCAGCACATTGCCAATCCCTTGCCCGCGTTCGAACCCTCTGACGTGCACGACCCAGGCCTGGAGCCATTTGCGGCCTCCCGCCCGGCGGCTACCAACCAGGCACGCGACACGGGAGAGGCCCTAGGCGTGAAGGTTAAGCCGGGTGGCAACCGCCGCATGCAGCAAGTGGCGGACCGATTTTTATACTGGCTGCGCGCCAGCCGCCTGGAGGCGCATCGGGTGAGCTACTGGTGGGCCCACCGTATGCTGGTGACCCAGCGCCCGCTGGAAGAAAAAATGACTTTGTTTTGGCACGGCCACTTTGCCACCAGCGAAGAAAAGGTGCGCGACTACCGCAAGCTGCTCAAGCAAAACGAGCTGCTGCGCGCGCAGGCCACCGGAAATTTCCGAACCCTGATGATCGCCGTGGCGCGAGACCCTGCCATGCTCTCGTATCTGGATGCGGCACAGAACGTCAAGGGCGCACCCAACGAGAATTTTGCACGCGAAATTATGGAGCTTTTCACCATGGGGGTGGGCCACTATAGCGAGCAGGACATCCGCGAGGCGGCGCGCGCTTTCACAGGCTGGAACTACGCGGGACTGGAGTTTAAAGTCAACCCTGCGCAGCATGACAACGCAGACAAAACCGTGCTGGGCCGCACAGGCAACTTCGACGGCGTGCAGGTGATTGATATTTTGTTGGCGCAGCCCGCAACCGCTGAATTTATCGCGGCCAAGCTGTACCGCTATTTTGTGCGCGAAGAACTGTCACCCACGTTGCGGACGCGTTTGGGTGAGCTGCTACGTGAGTCTAAATATGAGATCGCGCCTTTTCTTGAAACGCTTTTTAACTCGCGTGATTTTTACAGCGACGCATCGGTGGCTACCCGCATCAAGCCACCGGTCGAGCTGGTGGTTTCCACCTACCGAAAGATGGGTCTGCGGGCGGTGCCCGGCATCCCTGACTTTAATGATTTGACTGAATCACTTGGGCAAAAGCTGCTTTTCCCGCCCAATGTAGCAGGCTGGGCCCATGGCAGGAGCTGGATCACGCCGGGGCTGTTGTTCGCACGCGGCAATTTTGTGTACGACACCGTGTTTCCGCCTATCGATTTTGTAGCCAC
>JAYVDN010000596.1:0-3611 GCA_043749385.1 Polaromonas sp. | reverse complement strand
CGCACGCTGCGTGTGGCAGTGGCAACGCGCTTGTCATACCAGTACCATCGGTCACGGTACACATCAGCCTCGTTTACAAAAGTCATGGGGATGCCTTTTAACAAGGCCTCTTCTACAGCCGCAGGGAGCTCAAAAGCGACCGTCGCGCTAAGGTACAGGCCGTCATCTGCCCGCTCGACACGCAGGGCGCTGACCTCGGCGGTGGCTACGTCTGCGGCATAAGCAGCAGCGCTGAGCAGGCCCCAGACCAATGCCAGCACGCTCCACAGCAACCGCCATCTCACAGCAGTCCGAACAGCGCCACCCCCACCGCTAAAGCGGCGATGAGGTCTTTCGTAGTAAGCCGTAGAAAAAGCCGTCGTGTCCACCTAAATGATTGTCAGGCAAGGCCCCGGGCTGTAGCGGGCTTTGAGGCAATAAATGACCCGGAGATGGCAGTAATACTGCATCTTTGTGGCGTGCAACAAACGTTTGTATTTGGTCGTGCCCTTCTGCCTTGAAAACTGAGCAAGTGCAATAGAGCAGGGCCGCCCCTGGCTTGAGAAGGGGCCACAGAGCGTTGAGCAGAGTTTGCTGCTGCACAACCAGTTGGGAAATGTCTGTTTCTCGACGTAACCAGCGTATGTCAGGATGACGCCGCACAATGCCAGACGCGGTGCACGGAGCGTCGAGCAAAATCGCATCAAACTGCTGGCCGTCCCACCACAGTTGGGGATTGGCAGCATCTGCCACCACGATGTGGGCGCTTAGCTGCAAACGCTGCAGATTGTCATCAATACGCTGACATCTCGCGGCATCAATGTCCAACGCAAGCACCTCTATGGCCAAGTTTTTAGCCGCAGCATATTCCAGTAAATGCGCCGTTTTACCGCCAGGGGCGGCGCAAGCGTCTAGTACGCGCAGGGTTTTACGGTCCGCGGATTGCTCAGAGCACACTGCATCAAGCAGCAAGGGCGCGGCCCATTGCGCTGCAGCGTCTTGTACTGAGAACCACCCTGCCGTATAGCCTGGCAAACCTGGCACATACGCGCTGTGGCTAAGCTGTAACCCGCTATTGGCAACCTCGTGTGCTTCTACGTGCATAGCGTCCAGCGCAATTTTGTATTGCGCACGCGTATAGGTTTTTGTATTGATCCGTAGGGTCAACGGTGCAGAAAATGCATTGGCTTGCAAAATGCTTCGCCAGTGTTCTGGGTAGTCTCTCTGCAAGCGTTGGATCCACCAAGTGGGGTGATTCCACTGCGCCTGGGGTTGGCGCTGCGCCGACACCAGAAGCGTCTCACGTTCACGCAAAAACCTGCGCAAGCAGGCATTGATAAAGCTGGCCTGCGGGTAGGTGACAGGGTTACGCTTGGCGGCTTCCACCGCTTGGTTAACCAAAGTGTGGGCTTCGTACCGGGCGCCACCAGCGCCGGTTGTGGCTGGCAGTGCGCCCACTATCGCTGGATCACCTGCATCTGCGTCATGGGGTACTCCATCAGGGACCAAGGCTAGCGCTAGCACGCTGCACAGCAGGGCGTCGGCCGCGGCGCTGGGCGTACGCGAAGCCAATGTGGCGCGTAACGCCAGCGCGGTGCCGTAATGGCGCAGTACCGCAAACGACAATGCCTGGACACCCGGGCGTAGTGTATTTTCAATATCTAATTGGGCTGTAGTCCATGATTGACCTGCGCGAACAGCTATCAAGACCTGAGCTACTGCATTGAGCTGCCTCCATAGAGGTACGGAACCAGCGGGCGCTTTAGAGGCCCCTGCTTGACCATTATCTGCACTATCTGCACCTTCGCTCTTGCGTGTGGTGGGGGGCTGAATTGCCGGTCCGTTTTGTGCCATCGTGATGTCAATATGCCTGTGTGCTTGGGCTTGGCGCAGCAACCCAAATTATTGCACCCTGGGTGTGGTGCGCGCTATGCAATCGGGCGCATGAAAACCAATGTCCGCCCTTAATCTATCAGACAACCCGCAGCCTAATACTGCCCGCGATTTTAACGCCTTCTCTAAAGCCCCCGCATGTGTCGACCCTGTGCGCTACATCGACTGTGCCAGCCCAAATGCAAAAATCCACGCCAAAATAAGCGCTGGAAATTGCGCTACCGACTGGTTGTAAGCTTGTACGCACGCGTTATATTCGCGCAACTTTTCTTGTGCCAATAAATGCTGCTGCTGCCACAGCAAGGCCAAGCGCTGGGGGATTGCCTCCCCGGCCAGATCTTCATGGGTGTCGCTTAGGCGTTGCCATGCCCCTAGCATGACTTCATGCGCCGCCCGAATCGAGGCGATGTCGTCTACAGGGGGCGCAACGGAAGGCTTTGCCAACACGCCTGCGATACAGGCTTGAAACTGTTTGGTGGCGAGTGCCAGTGGCCGCCAACTGCTAGCATCATCACCCAAGCTTGCCCAGGAGGAATCAGACTCTTGCGTATGAGATAAAGTGGCCAGCTCACGCCGGATGGCTTGCGCGCTATACTGCCACTGCACAGCAAGTGATTGCAAAGCGCGCACCATGTCGCCGCGCAACTTTACCAATCGGTTGTAGGCACCCAAGGCCCAAAATACCGTGACAGCAAGCGCGGCCCAGAATACAAACGATGTCGTTAAAAAATTCATGAACGTACACTGCAAGAATGCACCATGATAACTTTTTTCGGCGCAGCCAGCCGAGTTTTGACAACTCCAGCTACTGTGAATTCAGAAACAGTACATTCGATGAGTTTGCAACGAAATAGCCCTGCATCTCAATAAAATTTCGCGGGGGAAGTTGTCAAAAAAATAGCGCATTGCCAGTGGCAATGCGCTATTCATATTCGCTCAAATCTGCAAAACTGCAAGACTTTTATCCTGCGGCTTTGCGAAGACTCCATTACTGGGCAGGTTCGCTTTCAGTCGCAGCGGCTTGCTCACCGTCAGCCAGTTCAGCGGCCTCTGAATCAGCAATGGCGCGGCGCTCGGCATCGTCCATATCTTCTTTGGTTTTGCGTGCGTTGTGGTACGCCAGGCCGGTGCCCGCAGGAATCAAACGACCCACAATCACGTTTTCCTTCAAACCACGCAGCTCGTCGCGCTTGCCCATGATGGCAGCCTCGGTCAGCACACGGGTGGTCTCCTGGAACGACGCGGCAGAGATAAAACTGTCGGTCGACAAAGAGGCCTTCGTGATGCCCAGCAACAAGTTGGTGAAGGTGACAGCGATCTTGCCAGCGGCGCGCAAGGCGTCGTTGGTGTCCAGCATCTCCGAGCGCTCAATCTGCTCGCCGTTGATGTAGGTTGAGTCGCCTGCATTCTCCACCACTACGCGGCGCAGCATCTGGCGAACAATCACTTCAATGTGCTTGTCGTTGATCTTCACGCCCTGCAAACGGTAAACGTCCTGCACTTCGTCCACAATGTAGCGGGCCAGCTCTTCTACTCCAAGGAGACGCAGAATATCTTGTGGGTCGGCTGGGCCGTCCACCACGCTCTCGCCCTTGTTAACCACTTGGCCTTCGTGCACCAGGATGCTCTTTTCCTTGGGGATCAGCTCATCCCACACCTTGCCGTCTGGATCGGTGATCTGCAAGCGCACCTTGCCTTTGGTTTCCTTACCAAAGGACACCGTACCCGTGATCTCGGCC
>JAYVDN010000595.1:0-2259 GCA_043749385.1 Polaromonas sp. | reverse complement strand
TACAAAGCGGCGACGGACTTGGTGTTCAAAGGGCTGGAGCAGCCTAGCGGTTATACCGAGCCTTTATTGCATGCTTGGCGCTTGAAGGTGAAGGCCATCAATTGAGAATCGCAGCTGTTTCAATCGGTGTTTGCATAATATTTCAGTGCCTAGTGCACTGAAATATTTCACCAATCAGCTTATCGAACAGGCAAGCTATCCGCTATTAGATAACTAGATTATTGCGGCCTGAACTGCTGGCTTCTCCCAGTTCAGGGGGGTAGCTACTGGTTCAAGACTCATCAATGTATAGACCGTTTTTATGGGTCGATTACGTGCCTTGACTTCGCGCACCTTGAAGCTAGCACGCACATGTTTGTGATAGGGCTCTAAGCCATCTGTCGCCACTTTGTCAATGGCATCTCCCGTCACACCACCTTGAATAACTTCTCTCGTGTCATGGAGGCGCAGCTCAAATTTAGCCGAAAAGTCAGTCCATCCCACAATTTGCCCTGCGAACTCTTGCGTCCGATCCACGATTTGTAGTTGTTCAACGCGACGGCGGGCGCGCTGCACTGAGGCGGAGTCCAGCTCAAAATCGCGCTCACCCTCTACCAAACGCATCGTTGCGCCTTCATTATCCAAGAGCTTGAAAAAATCGGACAAGGAGCTCTTTTGGCGCTCATCAATTTCTGACACAGCCTCATCAAACAACATATCGTCCTGGGCCGCTACACGTGAGATAGTACTGGCCACTTTATCAACTACGGCCTTTAGAGAAGTATCTGCTGCCTGTGACGTATCCTCTGACGCAGCAGCCTGCAAAACAAAACCAAACGACCCACGCACAACATCCGTAATCAACAAATGTGTGTTGTCTTTGAGTGGTACGCGGCCTTTGGGTGCCAGTGGACCACGCTCTTCAGATGCAAAACGCTGGGTCACGATTTTTTGAAACCCCTCGATGGCCTTGCTGCTGAAGTCAGCATGAATACCCTGCGAACCCACCACAGGACGGCCACCAAAAAATAAGGCCACACCAGCCGGAGCTTGCGCAATAGCATTCGGCATAGCGCTTAGCTTGCCCGAAAGCTCATCAACCAACTGAGCAAACTGGTGCTGACCAATCGGGTCGTCGTCAAGCTGTGCATCAGCCAAAAATGCTTTTGCCTGCGCCAGATTCGCCCTTAAATACTGCTGCTCAAGCTGAATTAGCATCATTTTCTCCTGGACTTATATTGTCAAGCAATTCGCGTGCTTGCGTATCATCGCTTTCCAGTGGTACTTGCAACAAACCCTTCCACACATGATCGCCTCGTCTATGTGAAAAAAGGTTGCAGTAATACGCCGTCCGCTTCACCAAGTTTTCGGGTGACTTGTCTAGCGGAACAACATAAGCATCGCAACCGTACTTTACTTTGGCTTTTGCGGTAATGAACAGCTCCTCATTTAACGCTAGTAGTTGCGAAACTTCAGTACTGGATAACCCAAGAGGCGCGTAAGCAAACGTCACCAGATCGATATCATTGGGAGGGCGTTTTTGGTGCGCCTCAACATCTTCCGAAAAACTACCGTCAAGCCACTGAAAACCGCGTACAAAACCCAACTTGGCAAGATCTGCTCGGTACAGCATTAACCCATCTAGCAATCGCCTGCGCCCTGGCAAATGCGCAAATCTTTCTACCAGTTCCAACATACTTGTGAGGTAAGGCGAGCATTCTGCGGCGACGGTTGGGTCACCGCCAAGAAATGGCGGCAAAACATGAGAATGGTTGAAGTCCGGGATCATTGGATGTATCTACAGGGGCATTTTGCCACTTGTCAGTAGAGCCAGTTTTTCGAGCACCTCGTCTTTCGTGCGGTAGCGGCCAAAGGCTTTGGTGTCTTGGTCGCGCACGATGGGGAAGGTGTCTAGTATGTAGGCGGCGTCATCGTAGCCCAGGCCGTAGAGGTGAAAGAACAGGGCGTCTAGTGCGGCCAGGCGGGTGCGGCGGTCTTGGTCGTTCCACACGAAGGGCGGTTTTACCTCGCCCTTGTGCGGGCCGCTGGTATGCACATAGCCCATGTCGCGCGCAAACGGGGCCATGTCGTGGGCGGTGTAGGTGAGGGCCAGCACCTGGGGGATGACGAAGTCCGCCACCGTGGGGTGCGGGTGGTGGCCGTTCATCAACTTGGCGGCACGCATGGCCTGGGCGAAGGCGGCGGGCAGGGCCTCGTCGAAGCGGGCGGGGGCGATAACCACTGCTTGCTCAATGATGAACCAATTCAGGTTTTGCCCCT
>JAYVDN010000594.1:0-2348 GCA_043749385.1 Polaromonas sp. | reverse complement strand
AGGAGCTGCACACGGTGCGAGAAAAGTTGGTTGAGAAATACCAAGGTAACTTGCACACCTATTCGCAGGCAGCTAGAGCACATGCGCTGGCATTAGGTTTTCAATTCACGTCAATCAAAACGCCTCCCACTACACCTACGGCGACATGATCGAAATGGGCATCTTGGACCCCACCAAAGTAACCCGCACTGCACTGCAAAACGCAGTGTCAGTCGCATCACTGATGTTGACCACCGAGTGCATGGTTTCTGAGTCGCCCAAAGACGACGCGCCTGCCGGCGGCATGGGCGGCGGCTGTATGGGTGGCATGGGCGATATGGGCAGTAATCCCTAGCTAGCTCCTCAGGCGGCAACGCCTGAACGTGCAAACTACAAACCCCTGCAAGGCGCGAGCTTTGCAGGGGTTTTCTTTTTAGGGATTGATTTGGCGCGGCAAAATATTACACTGATGCCAGCAAGAAAACCGTTTTATGCAAAGTCAATACATCACCCAAAACCCATTACTGATGAGTGGCACGCCCTGCTTTGTGGATACGCGCGTGCCAGTGAAGTCTTTGTTTGACTACTTGGAGGCGGGCGATAGTTTGGACGAATTTTTAGAGCAATTCCCCACCGTTTCGCGTGACGTGGCGGTGCATGTGCTGGAAGAAAGCCGTGCAGCTTTGCTGGCAGCCTGAACACTATGCGGGTGTTGCTGGATGAGTCCGTGCCCAAGGCGCTGGGCTTTGCGATTGAGGGGCACTATGTGCGCACAGCGCAAACGGCGGGCTTTGCTGGTTTGCTAAACGGCGAACTCATGGCTGCGATGAAAAATGCTGCCTTTGATGTGCTTATCACCTTCGATCAAAACCTTCCCTACCAACAAAACGCCAAGCTACCCGCAGCGGTGATGGTTTTGGTAGCACTTAATAACCGAGTGGAGACTGCGCTACGGTTTGCGCCTGCGATAGCGACTGCATTGTTGCCCCCCCCCACTCCTGGCCAATTGGCTAAATTGACGCTGGATTGAAAGAGCACAACCTGTATGTGCAGATACAGCACTCAGGACTTTCATAGACCGCTTAAAAAACCCAGCAAGTGCGCCGTCACCCTCCCCGGCTGCTCTTGCTGCACCCAGTGCCCCGCGCCTTCCACTAGGTGCACGCTGCGCATATCGGTGCATGCGGTGCGCTGCATCTTTTCAAACTCGCCGGGTTTTTGGTAGCTGCCCCAGTCACTTTGACCGGCGATGAACATGCTGGGTACGTCGATGCTGCGGCCGGCCCAGGTTTGCAGCTCGGTGATAAAGCGGGGCTCTGCGCCGCAGCGGTACCACTGTAGGCCGCCTTGGAAACCGTTGCGTTGGTACTCGGCGGCGTAGAGGGCTAGCTCGGTTTCGTTGAGCCAATTACAGGCGGCAATATCGGCGGCGCTGGGCATATGCGGCTCAACAGTTTGCGCCATGTTCTGATCAGCGTCCATGATGTAGTAGGTGGGCATTTGGGCCATCTCTGTGGCTGCGTAGGACGCGAGCACATGCGGTTGGTTCACCGGCCAGTCGGCACTTTTGACATGGTAGTACGCGCGCAGAAAGGCGTGCACGCCTTGCGCGCAGTGCTGCATGTCAGCGTTGGCTGGACGCGTGCCGTAGTAGGCCTGGTAGTGCTTGCGTGGGTGGGGCAGTGCGGCCAGGGCGGCATGGTCTACGCCACCTGCTGGCAGGGGCAAAGCGGGCGGCCCACCGAAGGGTGAACTCATCATCACGCAGGCGCGAAACACGTCGGGCCGCAGCAGGGCGCACCAGGCGGCCACGGGCGAGCCAAAGTCGTGCCCCACGACGGCGGCCACATTGCTGTGGCCCAGCGCCACTACCAATCCTAGCGCGTCACGCACCAGGTTGAGCACGCGAAAGGGTTCTAGCGCGCCATCGTAGTCATCGCTCCAGCCTGTCGTGCGGCCGTAGCCGCGCTGGTCGGGCGCTATCACATGGTAGCCCGCCTGCGCCAGCGGCAGCATGACTTTACGCCAGCTAAAGGCCAGCTCAGGAAAGCCGTGCATCAGCAAAATGGCGGGGCGCTGGGGCGCGCCATCGCCCTCAGGATAGCCCGCTTCCAGCACATGCATGTTCAGGCCGTTGATGCCAGGCAGCGTGCGTGCGCGGATGCCTGGGGGGAGAAGCGTGTCGTAGGGAATCATGGCGCATTATGGATTACGCGTTGGCGACACGGCCTGCGCACGCCACAGTCACAATAGCTTCATTGCATTTTAACTAGCCAACGGAACTCCCCATGACCAACCGCGTTCTCGCCCATACCGGCGCTACCTACCCCATCGTGCAAGCCCCCATGGGCTGGATAGCGCGCACGCAG
>JAYVDN010000593.1:0-2160 GCA_043749385.1 Polaromonas sp. | reverse complement strand
GGCAGGCGCACGCCATAGGTGAATTTATTGACCAAGATCAAATCGCCCACCCACAGGGTAGGAATCATCGAGCCTGAGGGGATTTTGAAAGGTTCAAACAAGAATGAGCGCAGCAAAAATACAATCACAATCACCGGAAACAGCCCCGCCGTCCAGTCCAACCACCAAGGCTGCATGAGCAGCTTGCCTTGCGCCTCGTTCATCTCGTTGGCATGAATCTCGGTTTTGGCAATGCCCATTTTGGCCAGCTCAGCCTGACGCTGCGTGCTTTGCTCGGCCAGGGCGGCGGCGGCTTTTTCGCGCTGAGGCAAAAAGTAAAACCGCTCGGCCAACCAATAAGCACCCGTCACCACGGTGGCCAAAAACAGCAGCAAGGCAAAATTGCCTTCAAACACGCCAAAGTACCATGAGCCGGCATAGCCCACGAAAATTGCCAACACCACGCTGGTCAGCGCGGGCATCACATTCAACATCAGTCTTCCACCTTAATCTTCAACCTGGAGGATGGCTAAAAACGCTTCTTGCGGCACTTCGACACTGCCGATTTGCTTCATGCGTTTTTTACCGGCTTTTTGTTTCTCTAAGAGTTTTTTCTTGCGCGTAATATCGCCGCCGTAGCATTTGGCCAGCACGTTTTTGCGCAAGGCCTTGATTGTCTCACGCGCAATGATGTTGGCGCCAATGGCCGCCTGGATGGCGACGTCATACATCTGGCGGCTGATGATCTCGCGCATTTTGGCCACCACCGCGCGGCCCCGGTAGATCGACTGGGCACGGTGCACGATGATGGACAGGGCATCCACCTTCTCACCGTTGAGCAAAATATCCACCTTCACTACATCCGAGGCGCGGTATTCTTTGAATTCGTAGTCCATTGACGCATAACCGCGCGACACCGATTTCAGCTTGTCAAAAAAGTCCAGCACGATCTCACCCAGCGGCATCTCATACGTCAACACCACCTGGCGGCCCTTGTAGGCCATGTTCAGTTGCACGCCGCGCTTTTGGTTGGCCAGGGTCATCACCGCGCCCACATATTCCTGCGGCATATACAAGTGCACCGTGACGATAGGCTCGCGGATTTCGGCAATCGCACTCACCTCGGGCATCTTGGACGGGTTTTCTACCCGCAAGACCACCGGCTCTTTGCCGCCGGTCAGCACCTCGTACACCACGCTGGGCGCGGTGGTGATCAGGTCTTGGTCAAACTCGCGCTCCAGGCGCTCTTGCACAATCTCCATGTGCAGCAGGCCCAAGAAGCCGCAGCGAAAACCAAAGCCCAGCGCCTGGCTTACCTCGGGCTCAAAGCGCAGCGAGCTGTCGTTGAGCTGCAGCTTGGTCAGCGCGTCGCGCAGCGCATCGTATTGGTTAGCCTCGGTGGGGTACAGGCCGGCAAACACCTGGGGCTGGATTTCTTTAAAGCCTGGCAATGGCTCGGTGGCCGTAGCCGCTGCACCGCCGGTGCCCAGCACCACGCGGGTCACCGTGTCGCCTACCTTGCATGCGTTGAGCTCTTTGATACCGGCAATGATGTAACCCACCTCGCCCGCTTCCAGCGACGGGCGCGGCTGGTTGGCGGGGGTAAACACGCCCACGCTGTCGGCGTTGTACTGTAGGCCATTGGCCATCAGCTTGAAGCGGTCGCCTTTCGATATGCGGCCATCTACCACACGCACCAGCATCACCACGCCCACATAGGTATCAAACCAGCTGTCGACAATCATCGCGCGCAGCGGGCCAGCCGGGTTGCCGCGCGGTGCGGGAAACTTGTGCACGATCCTCTCAAGTATCTCGTCCACGCCCATGCCAGTTTTCGCCGAGCACGGAATCGCATCGCTCGCATCAATGCCAATGACTTCTTCAATTTCCAGTTTCGCGGCCTCTGGATCGGCACTGGCCAAATCCATCTTGTTCAGTACCGCAGTCACCTCCACGCCGAGGTCCAGCGCGGTGTAGCAGTTGGCCACGGTTTGTGCTTCCACACCTTGCGAAGCGTCTACGACGAGTAACGCGCCTTCGCACGCGGAGAGCGAGCGCGAGACTTCATAACTGAAGTCCACATGGCCCGGTGTGTCGATCAAATTGAGGTTGTAGATCTCTCCATCGTGCGCTTTGTACTTGAGGCAGGCGGTCTGCGCCTTGATGGTTATCCCACGTTCT
>JAYVDN010000592.1:0-1545 GCA_043749385.1 Polaromonas sp. | reverse complement strand
GGAGTCTCCATGACCTACCCATCACCACAACACACCCTACAACGCCGCCAGCTTCTGCAATGGGCCAGCCTCTCGGTGTGGAGTGCCAGCACAGCGGCGGCGCTCACTGCGTGCGGCAAATCTGACCCGCCCATAGCAGCCACCCCTGCGTCACCCAGTGCCAACCGCTACCGCCCAACCAACTTGGTCGCCAGCAAGACCAGCTACAAAGCGCTGTTTACAGACGCTGATTTTGTCAACGCCTGGGGCATCGCCATTCGCCCCAAGGGGGCTGGCGGCCACTTTTGGGTGGGCGCGGGCGGTACCAGCTGGCAGTATGTGGGTGACGTGACAGCCTCTGGCACGCCCAGCTTGCGATCGCTGTTTCAAGATGGTTTGAAGAAAGTCGCTGTGGCGGGCGCTGACTCGCGTACAGACACCACCAGTTTAGGCAAAGTTACCGGAGTGGTGTTTAACGGAGCGCCCTTAGACGGCCCCAACTTTCCCATCACCGGCCAAACGGTGGGCGCGGGTGCCAATGCCATCGGTTTTGACGGCTCGGCGCGGTTTGTATTTGCCACGGATTCTGGCAAAGTCAGTGGCTGGACAGACCGTAGCAGCAGCGGCGCCATCGTGCGCGTGGACGGCGCAGCGCAGGAGAAGTACGACGGCGCGGCAGACGGCAGCGCATTTTTTGGCGTGGCTATCAAAACCGATACCTGGGACACAATGTGGCTTGCTGACTTTGGCAAGTCGCCGCAGATCGTTACGCTCAACAAGACCTGGGCCAAGGTGCCCACCGCAGGTTTTGCCAATCCATTTGCCAGCGGTCCAGCCGTAGCCGGCGTGAGACGTGTGCTGCCCGGCGACCCCGCGCCCTTCAACATCCAGGCGCTAGGCGAGGGCGCGCAGGCCCGCGTGTTGGTGGCCTACGCCATCAGCAAGCCAAACCCCGACACCGCAGCGCCCGCAGGCAGCTTTCATGCCGGGGAAGAAGACGCGCTAGACGCCGCAGCCGAGGCCGCCGGCCGCAACCGGCCCGATAAAGGCAAGCTCGCAGAATTTGACCTGAGCGGCAAACTGGTGCGTATCTACGATGATGCCAAGCGCCTGAACGCTCCTTGGGGCTTGGCGATGGCTCCCAGCAATTTTGGCAACCTGTCTGGCGCACTGTTGGTCGGCAACTTTGGTGGGGCAGGCCGCATCTGCGCGTTTGACATGGCCAGCGGCCAGTACATCGACGATCTGCGCGGCCCAGACCACCTGCCTGTCGCCATACCCGGTTTGTGGGGCCTGCAGTTTGGCAACGGCGAGAGCTTGGGCGACAGCAATGCGCTGTATTTTGCAGCGGGGCCAGAGGACGAGAAAGACGGATTGTTCGGCAGCTTAAGGTATTTGCCGTAGATTGACACTACTTTTTTTATAGCTGCTCCCGCAATATTCTATTGACTTAGAGCAGCTTTTAGCGGCTCTTTTCCGTTTCGGGTGGCATACAACTGTCCACACTCGTCTTAGGGTATTGGCCTTGCTTTTTGCAGCGGATTGGTGGGTAGGTGTGTCAGTTTG
>JAYVDN010000591.1:0-6020 GCA_043749385.1 Polaromonas sp. | reverse complement strand
TCGGTGTCGGGTTTGAACTGCAAGAAGCGGTGCGCCATGCGCGCCAGGTCAGAGCGGCGCGGGTCGAGCACGATGAGCTTGGAGCCGTTTTGCACGGCGTTTTTAATCCAGGTGGCCGCTACCGGGTGGTTCACCGTCGGATTGGCACCGATGATGACAATCACGTCGGCCTTGACCACATCCATTACCGGGTTAGACACTGCGCCCGAGCCAATACCTTCGAGCAGAGCGACGACGGACGATGCGTGGCACAGGCGGGTGCAGTGGTCCACGTTGTTGCTGCCAAAGCCGGTGCGGACCAGCTTTTGGAACAGGTAGGCTTCTTCGTTGCTGCCCTTGGCCGAGCCGAAACCGGCCAATGATTTTTTGCCGTGCTTGTCGCGGATGTCTTTGAACTTGCCGCCTGCCAAGGCCAGCGCTTCTTCCCAACTGGCTTCGCGGAACACATCCAACACGTTATTAGGGTCCATCACGAAGTCGCCTTTTTTGGGCGCATCGGCACGGCGGATCAAGGGCTTGGTGAGGCGGTGCGGGTGGTGTGCGTAATCAAAACCATAGCGGCCTTTGACGCACAAGCGGCCTTGGTTAGCCGGGCCATCGCGGCCTTCGACAAATAAAATTTTGTCGTCTTTGACGTTGTAGGTAAGCTGGCAGCCCACGCCGCAGTACGGACAGACGGACTCGACCTGCTTGTCGGGCACGGTGAGCGCCGCCTCGCGCGCAGGCATGAGCGCTCCCGTGGGGCAGGCCTGCACGCATTCGCCACAGGCTACGCAGGTGGACGCACCCATAGAGTCATCCATGTCAAACACAATCTTCGCTTGGTCACCTCTAAAGGCCAGACCAATCACATCGTTCACCTGCTCGTCACGGCAGGCGCGCAGGCAGCGGGTGCATTGGATGCAGGCATCCAGATTGACGGCGATGGCGGGATGGCTTAGATCTTGTCTGGGTTGCTCGCGCGCTTCGAAGCGTGGTTTGCCCACACCGATTTTCTCGGCCCACTGGTCCACCTCGTTGTTGCGGGTGTACTCTTTCTCGGGCATGTCGGACAGCAGCAGTTCCAGCACCAGCTTTTGCGAAGCGACAGCGCGCTCGCTGTCGGTCACTACTTTCATGCCGGCTGTGGGGGTGCGGCAGCAGGACGGGGCGAGCACACGCTCGCCATTGATCTCCACCATGCAGGCGCGGCAGTTGCCCACGGCTTCCAAGCCTTCTTTGTAGCAAAGGTGCGGAATGTCAATGCCTTCTTGTTTGGCGATCTGCAAAATGGTGTCGGTAGCGCGGCCAGTGACTTCGCGGCCGTTCAGGCTGAAGGCCACCAAGGGCACGTCCAGAGCCGTCTGTTCTTGTCGAGTTACTGCGTTCATAAAGAGTCTTTCATTTTCAAAACTAGCTAGGGGCCACAGCGCCGGGCCGCCCCAAGCAAGGCCAGCCCCCTTGGGGGGCAGCGTAGTACACGTAGTGACAAGCGTGGGGGTTCACAATTCCTGGGGAAAGTATTTGATCACGCAATCGACCGGATTGGGTGCGGCCTGGCCCAGGCCGCAGATGGATGCATCGCGCATCACCAAAGACAGGTCGGCCAGCAGTGGCAAATCCCATTTGGGCTGGTCCATGATGTGCGCCGCTTTGGCGGTGCCGACGCGGCAAGGGGTGCATTGCCCACACGATTCATGTTGAAAAAAGCGAATCATGTTGCGGGCGGCTTGAGATGCGGTGTCTTTGTCGGACAGCACGATAACCGCCGCCGAGCCGATGAAGCAACCGTAGGGCTGCAGCGTGTCAAAGTCCAGCGGAATGGTGTTCATCGTGGCGGGCAAGATACCGCCCGATGCGCCGCCGGGCAGGTAGGCATAAAACTTTTGCCCATCCTGAATGCCACCGCAATGCTCGTCAATCAGCTCCTGGATGGTGATGCCTGCGGGTGCCAATTTGACACCGGGGTTTTTCACGCGACCCGAGACCGAGAAGGAGCGCAAGCCCTTGCGCCCATTGCGCCCGTGGGAGGCAAACCAAGTGCTGCCTTTTTCCAGAATCTCGCGCACCCAGTGCAAGGTTTCAAAGTTGTGCTGCAGCGTGGGGCGGCCAAACAGACCGACCTGCGCCACATACGGAGGGCGCAGGCGCGGCATGCCACGTTTGCCTTCGATGGACTCGATCATGGCGGACTCTTCGCCACAGATGTAGGCCCCAGCGCCACGGCGCAGTTCGATCTCGGGCATGCCCACCATCAGAGGCGAGGCTTTGAGTTTTTTCAGCTCGGCTTCCAGCATGTTGCGGCAGCCATGGTATTCGTCCCGCAGGTAGACATAGATTTTCTCGATACCTACTGCCCACGCTGCGATCAAAGTTCCCTCGATAAAGCGGTGGGGATCGCTCTCCAGGTACACACGGTCTTTGAAAGTGCCTGGTTCGCCTTCGTCAATATTCACTGCCATCAAACGTGGGCCTTTTTCGGCGCGCACGATGCGCCATTTGCGCCCCGTGGGGAATCCCGCTCCGCCCAAGCCGCGCAGGCTGGAGTCTTCCATCGTTTTAATAACCGATTCGACTTCGTGCTGGCCTGCCACACAGGCCTTCAGTAGCGCATAACCACCACTACTTTGGTAGTTAGCTAAATCGATAAACCCTTCAGGCACATGGCCGACAGCCTTGGCTTTTACTTTAGCCAGCACAGCGTCCACCGTCGCATTCGGCACCGGGTTTTGACCGACCACCACGGCGGGCGCTTGTTCGCAACGGCCAATGCAGGGCGCGGCAATGACGCGCACGTCGCGGCCCAAAATGGTGGGGAGTTTGGCCAGTAAATCTTGTGAACCCGCCATCTCGCAGGACAGGCCGTCACACACCCTCACAGTCAGTGCAGCCGGGGCAGCTTCGCCCTCTTTCACCACATCAAAATGATGGTAGAAGCTGGCTACCTCATACACCTCAGTTTGCGCCAAACGCATCTCCTGTGCCAAAGCCGCCAAATGCGCAGCAGACAAGTGACCAAAGCGGTCTTGGATCTTGTGCAAATGCTCGATCAGCAAGTCCGCTTGGCGCGATGCAGACCCCAACAAACCCTGTACCTCGGTCAGCGCTGTGGGGTCAACACGACGGCCTTTCGGGGCCTCGCGTTTGCGCTGCTTGGAGACCTCTTGTACGGCAATGGGAATGACAGGGTAGTTCATGGAGAAGGTTTAAATGACGCGTTCTGCGCGCAATTGGGAAATGGTGTCTGCGCTGTACCCCAGTTGGGCGAGCACTTCGTCCGTATGCTCGCCCAGCAAGGGAGAGCGGGTAACTTCGGTGGCACTGTCCGACATCTTGATGGGGTTACCCACCGTCAGGTACTTACCGCGCGCGGGATGGTCTACTTCGACAATCGTGCCTGTTGCGCGCAGGGCGGGCTCTTCGGCAATTTCTTTCATTGACAGAATCGGCCCGCAGGGAATGTCGTATTCGTTCAAGATGTCCATGGCCTCAAACTTGGTCTTGGTCATGGTCCATTGCTCGATGCGAGCGAAGATGGGTTTGAGGTGCAAGAGCCGCGCTTGTGGCGTGGCATAGGCCTCGTCCTCGATCCAGCCCGGCTCGCCAATCACTTTGCACACCGCAGGCCACACACCGCTTTGCGTGATGAAGTAGATGTAGGCATTGGGGTCGGTCTCCCAGCCCTTGCACTTCAAGATGGAGCCGGGTTGTCCGCCACCAGAGGCATTGCCCGCGCGCGGCACGGCATCGCCAAACTTGCCGTCCGGGTACTGTGGGTACTCATGCATGGTCTTCGTGCGCTCCAGGCGCTGCTGGTCGCGCAGCTTGACGCGGCACAGGTTTAAAACGGCGTCTTGCATGGGGGCCAGTACCTTCTGACCGCGCCCCGTGGTGTTGCGCTGGTACAGCGCCGCCACAATGCCCAGCGCCAAGTGCAGGCCGGTGCCACTGTCGCCAATCTGCGCGCCAGTAACCAATGGCGGGCCGTCATCAAAGCCAGTAGTGGAGGCGGCACCACCTGCGCACTGGGCTACGTTCTCGTACACCTTGCAGTCTTCGTAGGGCCCAGGGCCAAAGCCTTTGACCGAGGCCACGATCATGCGCGGGTTGAGCTTTTGAATATGCTCCCAGGTAATGCCCATACGGTCGAGTGCGCCGGGGGCAAAGTTCTCCACCATCACGTCACATTCTTTGATGAGCTTGTCCAGCACCTCTTTGCCCTTGGGCTTTTTGGTGTCCAGTGTGATCGAGCGCTTGTTGTGGTTGAGCATAGTGAAGTACAGGCTGTCCACACCGGGGATGTCGCGTAGTTGCCCACGCGTGGCATCGCCCTCGCCTGCGCGTTCTACCTTGATCACGTCCGCGCCAAACCAGGCCAGCAACTGGGTGCAAGTGGGGCCGGACTGTACGTGGGTGAAGTCAAGAATTTTGACTCCGTCTAGTGCTTTGCTCATAAAAAATCCTGCTAAGTAATGAAAACGGTGAGGGTTAACGCGTCCTGGCTAGCTGCCATCGGACGGGTGCCGCAGGGCGGCGCAACCCTCTATCGTAAGTTATTCATGACCAGGCATCTTTACAAATGGTTCAAGCTGTCTTGCTTTGCGCTGCAACTTGGCTTTCCAGCTCCATCAAGCGCTTGCGCAGATTGCGGTCTTCAGTGAAACGGGCGCTCTCATCGCGCACCACAGCCACAATATGGGATACCTTCCCATCAGGCGCATACAACATCGACACCGTAAAGGCTATCGACAGCGTATGACCGTCTTTGTGCATGCCGGGCACGCGCAGCACGTCATTGCCGTATTTGGTGATGCCCGTTTGCATGGTCTTGTGGTAGCCGTCCCAGTGGCGCTGCTGCTGGCGCTGGGGAATGATCAAGTCCAGCGACCTGCCCATGGCGTCCAGCGGTGTAAAACCAAACATGCGCTCACACGCAGGGTTCCACAGCGTAATGGCACCCGCAGCGTCGCAGGCCATGACGGCATCACCTACGGACTCTACGAGCGTTTTGTAATCAATAGCGGATGTCATGGCGCCCTTCTCTGCTGGATATTCTGCTGGGTAATCGGATTTTCAAGGAAAGACGGCGCTCATGTGAACGCCGTCTCGGGAATCATCAACACCAAAGTGTTGAATAGCTGGCGTTAAACCGCCTTGGCAGTATGCAAGGCTGCAATTTGGTCTTTGCTGTAACCCAACTCGGCCAACACCTGGTCGGTGTGCTCGCCCAGCAGAGGGGAGCCGGTGATCTCAGGCTTGAGGTCAGAGAACTTGATCGGGCTGCCCACGGTGAAGTAGCTGCCGCGCTCTTTGTGCTGCACTTCAACGATGGAGCCGCTGGCACGCAGGGACTTGTCGTTGAGCAGTTCCTTCATCGAAAACACCGGTGCGCAAGGAATGTCGAACTTGCGCAGAATGTTGACGGCTTCAAACTTGGTCTTGTCTTTCAGCCAGTTTTCAATCGTAGCGAAGATGTCCATGATGTGCGGCTGGCGCGCCTTGGCGGTTGTGTAGGCTGGGTCGGTCTTCCACTCGGGTTTGCCCAGTGCGTCGCAAATCGGCTCCCAGGCGTGGCCCTGCACGGTGAAATAGATGTAGGCATTGGGGTCGGTTTCCCAGCCCTTGCACTTCAAGATCCAGCCTGGCTGGCCGCCACCACCGGCGTTGCCGCCACGGGGCACTACATCGCCGAATTTTTCGTGCGGGTACTGTGGGTACTCTTCCAGGTAGCCCAGCTTGTCCAGGCGCAGCTGGTCGCGCATCTTGACGCGGCACAGGTTGAGCACGGCGTCTTGCATGGCTACGGCCACTTTTTGGCCCTTGCCGGTCTGCTGGCGGCCGATGTAGGCCGTCAAGATGCCGATAGCCAAGTGCATGCCGGTGTTGCTGTCACCTAATGCAGCGGCCGAGATGGTGGGCTCTGAGTGCTCACCTTTCCACCAGCCGGTGGTGGAGGCGGAGCCGCCAGCGCACTGGGCCACGTTCTCATAGACCTTTAAGTCTTCGTATTCGTGACCATCGCTGAAGCCCTTGACCGAAGC
>JAYVDN010000590.1:0-2523 GCA_043749385.1 Polaromonas sp. | reverse complement strand
CAAAGCCGTGCCCTTGGTGCAACGTGAAGAAGATGAAAAATTCAAATCCGTGTTTATCACCACGGATGCATCGATCAAATCCTTGGCTGACCTGAAAGGCAAGACGCTGAGTTTTGGCTCGCAGTCCAGCACCTCGGGCCATCTGATGCCGCGCAGCTTTTTGCTAGATGCGAAGGTGGACCCAGACACTGACCTCAAGCGCGTAGCCTTCTCAGGCGCACACGATGCCACCATTGCGGCTGTAGCTGCGGGCAAGGTAGACGCTGGCGCATTGAACATCTCGGTGTGGGAAAAATTTGTAGCTGACAAAAAGGTAGACCCCGCTGTTGTCCGCGTGTTCTACACCACCCCCGGCTACTATGACTACAACTGGACCGTACATGCCGACATGCCTGCCGCCATGAAAGAAAAGCTGGCCAAGGCGTTTTTGGACCTCAACAAATCGAACCCAGAAGGCAAAGAAATCTTGGAGCTGCAACGCGCCACCCGCTTTGTGCCTACCAAAGTAGAGAATTACAAAGGCATTGAAGCGGCGGCTAAAAATGCTGGTTTATTGAAGTAATGCACGCTCCCTATCGCGCTGCGGACTGCTATTTTTATAGTAGCTGCTCCCGCGATATTCTATTGGGCTAGAGGCATAGTATGCTGATTAAAATGAGTTGAAAATGCGGCAAAAATATACCGTCTTGATTGCGCTACAGCCACATGCTCACGGTCTCAATTAGCCCACTGCATGCTCATTTCCCTGCAAAACACCAGCGCCCGCCACCCGGCGGCACCCGCGTCTGCGCCCGCGGCGATGCGCGGCATCACACTGGATGTCGCGGCGGGCGAGCATGTGGCTGTGATCGGCCCTTCGGGCGCTGGTAAAACCACCCTATTGCACACATTGGCCTGCGCCCTGCGCCCCTCTGCGGGCACGGTGCTGCTTGGCGGGCGAGATCCCTGGGCACTGCCGCGTGCTGATTTGCAACTGCTGCGTGGCCAACTTTTCTTGGCGCCGCAGGTGCCGCCCCTGCCGCCGCGCCAACGCGTGATCACCGCTGTGCTGGCCGGGCGTTTGCCTAGTCAGTCGTTGGTGGCGAGCTTAAAAAGCTTGTTCTACCCCACAGATATTGCCTTGGCAGATGCCGCGTTAACCCACTTCGACTTGAGCGACAAACTCTTTGAGCGGGTAGACCGCCTTTCCGGCGGCGAGCGCCAGCGGGTGGGATTGGCGCGCGCCTTGGCCAGTGCAGCGCAACTGATTTTGGTAGATGAACCACTCAGCGCGCTAGACCCAACGCGCGCGGTGCAAGCCATTACTACATTGACCAGCGCCGCAAAAGAAAAGGGGGCAACGCTAGTAGCTACCCTGCACCATGTAGAGATGGCCTTGCAGCACTTCCCCCGCATCATTGGCCTGCGCAATGGCGAGCTGGCTTTTGACCTGCCGGCTGCGCAGGTCACCCAGCAACGGCTGCATGACCTGTACGCCCAGCACCTGCACGAGCTGACCGGTCCAGCGCCTGAAACCATTGATATACCCGCCAGCGCGGCGCTGCCCGCTGTGATGCACTGCCGCTAACATGGTTGCTAGCGCATTGGCACCCCCTGCGCGGCGCGACCCTGCCTGGCAAGGGCGCGTATTTTGGATGCTGGCCAGCGCCGCGCTGCTGTGGCCCATGCTGGTGCTCACCGAGTTCAAGCCGTGGACGCTGTTTGACGCAGCCAGCCTTAAACCTACCTTGCGTTTTTTAGGCGACTTTTTTCCGCCTAAAGTTGACGCAGAGTTTTTACTGCTGGTGGCCAAAGAAACCTGGCGCACCGTGGCAATGGCCACCGCAGGCATTGCGCTGGCCCTGGTGCTGGCAGTGCCGCTCAGTTTGCTATCGGTGCGTGTGCTCTCCGTCTCTGCACTGGCGGGCCGCATGGCCACGCTGCCCGCTGTGCTGCGCATGGTGCTACGCTGGGTGATGATTGTGCTGCGCAGCGTACCGGAGTTGATCTGGGCGCTGGTGTTTGTACGCGTCGTGGGCCTGGGGCCCACGGCGGGGGTGATTGCCATCGCGCTCACGTATGGCGGCATGCTGGGCAAGGTGTATGCCGAGATTTTGGAAAGCGGTGAGGGCCACGCCACCCAAAGCCTGCTGCGCAACGGCAGTGGCCGCCTGCAAGCCTTCTTCTACGCCCTGCTGCCGCAAAACGCCGCCGAGCTGGTGAGCTACACCGTCTACCGCTGGGAGTGCGCTATCCGCTCGTCTGCCGTGTTGGGCTTTGTCGGCGCGGGCGGCTTGGGGCAACTCATGGATTCGTCCATGAAGATGTTTAACGGCTCTGAGGTGGCCACCATGCTGCTGGTGTTCATGGCTTTGGTGTGGCTGGCCGACCGTGCCAGCTCTTGGCTGCGCTTGCAGCTAGGGTGAGGGCGATATGAGCGTACACGACGACCAGCCCGCCGCCGGGCCGCCCCAAGGCGGGCTAGCCCCCATGGGGGGCAGCGAAGTACACGCAGTGACGAGCGTGGGGGCCACGAACGCCGCC
>JAYVDN010000589.1:0-2421 GCA_043749385.1 Polaromonas sp. | reverse complement strand
GAGGGGAATCCCAGCACTACCAACCCTTTGCTTTTGTATTTGGCATACAGTCGCTCCAGCCCCGCGTACTGATTGGTAAAGCCGCAGTAGCTGGCGGTGTTCACTACCAATACCAGTTTGCCTTGGTACTGGCACAAGTTTTGTGGGCTTTCATCTTGCAGGCGGGTAAATTGGTGCTGCAAGATGGCGGGGCACGTGTGGGCTGTTGCGGGTGAGGTGGCGGCAGGGGGCTTGCCGGCCGTTTGCGCGTGGGCGCTGGCACCGATGATGTGGCCTATGCCAAGCAAGGCGATGCCAACGTAACGCCAGTGGGTCTGATGCGTCATAGGAATTTTGCCGGTCAACATTAGAATTTTAACTTTAGCGCAATTGGAACAACATGGGTTTTTACAGGATTTGGGGAACGCAGCATGCAGTCTTTTCCGGCTGATTTTCGCGCGCTGGTGATCGGTGCGTCAGGCAGTATCGGCACGGCATTTCACGCCCTGCTGTCGCAAGACGCACATTGCGCACAGGTAGTGCGTCTGCACCGCCAGTCGCAGCCGCCGATCAATTTTGACCAAGAAGAGAGCATCGCCGCAGCCGCATCACAACTGGCGCCAGAAGGTAAATTTCACCTCATCATTGCCGCTACGGGCATGCTGCACAGCGCACAGTTCATGCCCGAAAAGCGACTGGCCGACCTCAGCTACGCACAGATGGAGCAAACCTTTCGCACCAATACGCTGGGCCCTGCCATGGTGCTGCGGCACTTCGCGCCGCTGCTGGATACCCAGCGCGGTGTGTTGGCGGTGCTCTCGGCCAAAGTGGGCAGCATCGGAGACAACCGCCTGGGTGGCTGGTACAGCTACCGCGCGTCCAAAGCGGCGCTGAACATGCTGCTGAAAACAGCGGCCATTGAAGTCAAGCGCAGTAACCCCAACGCCGTGCTGGTGGCCCTGCACCCTGGCACGGTGAACTCGCATTTGTCCAAACCCTTTCGCGGCGCCGAGATAGGTCGCAGCCCCGCCGATGCTGCTGGCGACATGTTGCAGGTGATCGACAGCCTGGCCGTGGGCGACACGGGGCGGTTCATCGCATACAGCGGCGAGGCCTTGCCTTGGTAGACCGGAGCCAGGCCCAGGACATCGTTGGCATCTGCACATTGCTATGTAAAAAATAGCTTCTCCCGCGATGTTTTATTGGCCTGCAGCCTGATATACACCTGAGAATGGGGGTGAGAATATTCCCTGTCGTTTACTCGGCCATTGCGCGCACGGCGTGCGGCATTGGGTCACATGCACTACAGTACCTGTTGATGCGCTTCCTATCCTGGCCAGAACATCGCTACCCACCGTCTCTAGGACAACACCCCCATGACCAGCCGCCGCCAGTTCATCGCCCACATCAGTGTGGGTAGCACCGCTTTTGCCGCCACCCAAACCGCCTTTGCGCAGGCACCCATGGTGCTTGAGACCGACCCCACCGCCAAAGCGCTAGGCTACTTTGCCGATGCCAGCAAAACCGACAAAGTCAAATACCCCAAATACGCCAAAGAGCAGATGTGCAGCAACTGCGCGCTGTACCAAGGCAAAGCAAGCGACGCAGCCGCTGCGTGCCCTCTGTTTGCAGGCAAGCAAGTTGCAGGTAAAGGCTGGTGCAGCGCGTGGGCTAAGAAGGCGTAACACGCTTCAGAGGCTGCCAAGGCCCGCAATAGGGCCTCTCCGCCTTAGGGCCTCTTACAGCCCCTGCGGCGGCTTAGCCTTCTCAATGCGATGACCTATGGCTCACCCGCCTTCTGGTTTTAGGGGCAACAAATCTGCCCTGCCTAGCAAAACCTGCATCGCTTGCGGGCGAGATATGGTTTGGCGCAAAAGTTGGGCCAAAAACTGGGCTGAGGTGAAGTACTGTTCCGACGCCTGTCGCAAAGGAAAAAAGCAATGACAGCGCGCACGGCCTGCCGACATCTGGTATTAATTTTGGGCGACCAGTTGGACGAGCAGTCTTCTGCCCTGCAAGACATCGACCCCGCGCAGGACGTGGTGCTGATGGTCGAAGCGTTTGACGAGTCACGCCATGTGTGGTCACACAAGATTCGCACCACACTTTTCTTGTCTGCCATGCGCCACTTTGCCTTTGAGCTGCGCGCCAGAGGCTTGCGCGTAGACTACCGGGCGCTGGACACGCATGGCGACCCCACACTGGGCCATGGCCTGCAAGCTGCACTGGCGCAGCACCGGCCGCAAGCCATTGTGGGCGTCGAGCCAGGTGATTTACGGGTCCGCCAGCAATTGGAAGAAGCTATAAAAAATATAGCTGCTCCCGCGATATTCCAAAGGGCTGGTGGCCAAAATGGCACACAAAACACGGGCTATTCAGCCCCCGCCGGTATCCATTGGCGCGAAGACCAGCACTTTTTATGCAGCTTGCCGCAATTTCGCA
>JAYVDN010000588.1:0-5604 GCA_043749385.1 Polaromonas sp. | reverse complement strand
CGCACCCCTACTGTGCTGCGGGCGGTGCGGGTGGTGGCGAGTTAGCTGGGGCATCGCGTTTCAATCGGTTGGTTTGAAGATGCCGTTCGAAGTGGGTTGGCTGGCGGCAGTGCGCGTTTTAGATGCCACCCTAAGGTGGTTGGCTGGCATCAGCGCGCAACAACCGAATCTGCGCATACCACGCCCGCGCGAGACAAAAAGTACACCTGCCAGCAAGCGGTGATGGAGTGTGGTCGTGATGCAAAAACTGGAGAAAGGCGCGCGGTACAAAACCCAGCCCGCCAACCGACGATACCCGCGCGTGTTTTCGTAAGTTTTTGACAGCGCGACTTCCTCCATCGCCGCAACGTGACCAAGCTGCATTCCGCATCTTCATGCCATCGCAGCAAAGTGATCAAGCCAGGACAGCAGTCTTCAAACCCCAAACATCAAGCGACCACGGCAGAACTGAAATCTTCAGCTAACGATTACTTCAACGCTGGCAAAGTACGCAGCGCCTTCACCGCGCCCTCACCCATGGCGGCACCAAAGCGTTTAGCCAATCGCTCAGCAACGTTGTCGCGGCGGGTGTAGTCAACGATATCTTCGGCTTTCACGACCTCGCGGGCTACAAAGTCTAAAGTGCCCAGGCTGTCAGCCAAGCCCAGCTCAATGGCTTGCTGACCGCTCCAAAACAGGCCGCTGAACATCTCGGGGGTTTCCTTGAGTTTTTTGCCACGGCCTTTTTTGACCGTGTCGATAAACTGGGTGTGGATCTGGTTCAGCATCTGCTGCGCAAAGGCGCGCTGCTTCTCGGTTTGCGGGCTGAAGGGGTCCAGAAATCCTTTGTTCTCACCGGCCGTCATCAGGCGGCGCTCTATACCCAGTTTGTCCATCAGGCCGGTAAAGCCAAAACTGTCCATCAGCACGCCAATGCTGCCCACAATGCTGGCTTTATCGACAAAAATCTCATCGGCTGCCACGGCGATGTAGTAGGCGGCGCTGGCACAGCTTTCTTCGACCACAGCGTAGACGGGCTTTTTGTGCTTTTCTTTCAGGCGGATGATCTCGTCGTTGAGCATGCCCGCCTGCACCGGGCTGCCGCCGGGGGAGTTGATCAGCAGCACCACGGCCAGCGCGTTGTCGTCTTCGAAGGCGGCGCGCAGAGCGGGTATCAGTAGGTCGCTACTGGCCTCAGCACCCGCGCCGATCTCGCCTTTGATCTCTACCACCGCTGTGTGCTGAGACGACATGTCTTTGCCAGAGACGCTGCCCGTGGGCATGAACATGTACCAGGCGATGGCGATGAAGAATACCAACCAGGCCAGACGCACAAAGTTTTTCCACTTGCGGGCGGCTTTTTGCTCGTTCAATGACGCAAAAGCCAGCTTTTCCAGCGTGGCGCGCTCCCAGCCGGGTTGCAGGCTGGGATTGCTGCCTGCTGCATTATTAGTAGCTGCTCCCGCGATATTTGATTGGCTTGGAGGCTGATTTTGCTTCAAGATATCACTCAAAGTCTCGTCTGTGGAGGCGGCAGGCGCGGGCGTGGGGGTGTTGGATGGGTCGTTGTTCATATCAAAACTCTACGGCTTTCAGGTTGTAAGCAGTATGCCAGTACACCACGCCGCCTTCCTCTGTGAGGTTAATTTTTACCAGCCCGCCCGAGCAGGGGCCGCCCCCGCACTCACCCGTGCTGGGCAGGTAGGCTGCGCCGTGGGTGCTGCACAGCAACCACTGGCCGGTGTCGTCAAAGAACTGGTTAGGCTGCCAATCCAGCTCCATGGCCACATGGGTACAGCGGTTCAGGTAGGCGTGCACGCTGCCTTCAAAGCGAATGGCAAAAGCGCGGCATACCAAGCCTGCGTACTGCACGTCAAATGCGACGGCGGCGCTGGCATTTTTCAAATCAATGCTGTTGCACAAAGCTACACGCTGCCCGCCTAGCTTCGACGTGTCCGGGGCATCTGCAGCAGCTGACACTAAAGGGATGATGGGATGGTTCATAGTGAATTGGCAGTGCCTGCCGGGCAACTTCAAGGGGGGTGTGCCACACAAAGGTTTGGTGAGACTGCGTAGGCGCTGTGGCGTATCAAGCATGCTGACTGAGCCAAGTTTGCAGCTCAGAGACACTGTGGGCTACATGCAGCGGTGCGAACTCGGTAAAGGCTGCATGGTCATGCGCGCCAAAGCTCACGCCCACGCTGGCCACACCCGCGTTGCGCGCCAGGCCCAGATCGTGCGTGGTGTCGCCGATCATCAAGGTGCGCTCTGGCGGCACGCCCAGCTCGGCCATCAGCTCGTGCAACATCAGCGGGTTGGGCTTGCCAGCGGTTTGGTCGGCGGTGCGGCTGGCCTCAAACAGCTGGTTCAGCACCACACCGTCGATTTCGCGCTGCAACACCTCGTCCAGCCCACGGCGCGACTTGCCGGTAGCGACGGCCAGCAGGTGCCCTCGCGCGCGCAGGCTGTGCAGCATGGGCAAGGTGCCCTCAAACAGGCTGATGTCGTCCTGCCGCGCGCTGTAATGGCGCTTGTAGGCCTCGCCCAGTGCCGGGTATCTGTCCTTGGGCACATCGGGCGCAGCATGCGCCAGCGCTTGCATCAAGCCCAGGCCAATCACGTACGAGGCAGCCTCGCGCGTAGGCACCGTGCCGCCGACATCGCGCACCGCCTCCTGAATGCAGCGCACGATGAGAGCGGTGCTGTCGAACAGGGTTCCGTCCCAGTCAAAGGCAATAAGGTCGTAGCGGCGGGGACGTGATGAGATAGACATGGGGTGATTTTACAGAACGACTGACGCTGGTGCGCCACGCTGCTGTACAAATGCCAACACATCTTCCACATAGGTACCAAACGCGCTGATGGCATGGTCGCTCCCTTCTTGCAGCAGCATGCGCGCAGCCGTATAGTGCGCCGTCATCTCGCGCCAGTCCAGCACCTAGTCCCCCTTGCTGATGATGGCCATAATCGCTCGGGGCGGGTGAAGGCGGCGCTATGCAAGGCGACCCTGCGCGCCATGGTCTGCGCCTTGGTCGACGATGGGGATGATCAAAATCCGTGAAGGTACAGGACACGCATGGTTTACACAGCGGGATTCAAGCTAGCGGAGCTTCAAACTGGGCCGCCAATCCCCACGCAGCAGCCAGGTCATCGGGCAGCGGGGACTCCAAGGCCATCTCTACCTG
Organism: Polaromonas sp.; assembly: GCA_043749385.1. Taxonomy (GTDB): domain Bacteria; phylum Pseudomonadota; class Gammaproteobacteria; order Burkholderiales; family Burkholderiaceae_C; genus JAAFIP01. The sequence goes on along the minus strand of JAYVDN010000588.1, from coordinate 2,440 downwards.
TGTAGCAGGGTGCACCACACGCAAATGCCAGGCATGCAAAAACATGCGCTTGAAGCTTTGTTTGTGCAGCGCCTTATTCAGCTCAAAATCGCCATATTTATCGTCACCCACAATCGGGTGCCCATTGCTGGCCAGATGTACGCGGATTTGATGGGTGCGGCCGGTTTTGATGGTGACTTCCAAGAGGGAAAATGCTTCAGTTTGGCCGCTGGCAAAGCGCACCGACAGTGGCTTGACAATTTTCACCAAGGTAATGGAGCGCATGCCATTCGGGTCGTCCTTGCCCACCACTTTCACGCGCCGCTCGCCATCGTCGTCGCCGCCATTGACTAAAAATTTATGCAGCGGCTGGTCGATGACTTTTTTGCTCGCGGGCCAGGCGCCTTTGACCAGGGCCAAATAGGTTTTCCCAGTTTCGCGGTTTTTAAACTGTTCTTGCAGATTAACCAAGGCGCTGCGGCGCTTGGCTACCAGCAAGATGCCGCTGGTGTCGCGGTCTAGCCGGTGCACCAGTTCTAAAAACTTGGCCTCGGGCCGGGCCATGCGCAGTTGCTCGATCACGCCAAAGCTCACGCCACTGCCGCCATGCACGGCCACACCTGCGGGCTTGTCGATGGCTAAAAAGTGCTCGTCTTCAAACAGGATGGGGAAACTGCGTGAGGGCGCGGGCCGGTTGGCCGCAACCTGGGCCATGGCGGCGGCTTTCTCGGCCACATGCTCACTGATGCGCACGGGCGGCAGGCGCACTACGTCGCCTGTCGCCAGACGCGTGTCGGCCTGCGCACGGCCCTTGTTGACCCGCACCTCTCCACTGCGAATAATGCGATAGACATGGGTTTTGGGCACGCCTTTGAGCTCGCGCAGCAAAAAGTTGTCCAGGCGTTGGCCTGCGTAGGACTCATTTACTGTCACCAAGCTTACTTTGGGGTCAACGGGTGCAACCGGCTGTTTCCCGCCTATAATGTTTTTCACTAGTTTTTGCGTTTAAGTGGTTGATTTATCTGAGTTTAGACCAGTTGTGGAGAACTTGATGAGGTCTTTATGCCACTGACCACGCGGAAATTAGAGGTCGATGCCACCGGCGTGGCAAATGTGCAGGCTCCGCAGCCCAAGCTGCAAGCGGCGCAAATGCCACGGCGGTCGAGCCGACGTTGTACTACGAAACACTGTTACGGAATACCCAAAAACTGGCAGTTAGGTGAAAGACTTAACTGCTGGTTCGGATTGATGTTGAGATGATGTTCTTACTAGCCCTGATGGATGCCAGCCTGGCGCGGTTTACCGCTGCTTTTGGCATGCCTGATCAGTCGCTGGATCAACAGAACATTGCGCAAGCTGCTAAGCAATTGATGGTTAAATTAATTGCCACACTCACTTTGCACCCCCTCACCCCTCTCCCCGCGCCTGTGCTGCGGCTTCGCGTTGAAAAGCGCTGAGTACCGCAGACCTACGGCAATTCCATCCGTTTCGTTCAACGTCTTCTTTGGCATCTGTTGACTCGGACCACCGAGTTATGTGCGGGACAGCCCGACGCGTAAGCTTTGCTGCGCGCTGCGCTGCCCCAGCGGGTCTATGGTGACCCGCACAGAAGGAGAACATACATGAAACGCATGTTAATTAACGCCACGCAAGTGGAAGAAAAACGCCTGGCCATTGTTGATGGCCAAAAACTGCTGGACTACGAGATTGAAATCGAAGGCCGCGAGCAGCGCAAGGGCAACATCTACAAAGCTGTAGTCACCCGTGTAGAGCCGTCCCTGGAGGCCTGCTTTATCGACTACGGCGAAGACCGTCACGGCTTTTTGCCGTTCAAAGAAATCTCCAAGCAGTATTTCAATGGCAATGTGTCGCCCAGCCAAGCGCGCATCCAGGACGTGATCCGTGAAGGTCAAGAGCTGTGCGTGCAGGTAGAAAAAGAAGAGCGCGGTAACAAAGGTGCAGCGCTCACTACCTTCATTTCGCTGGCCGGCCGCTATGTGGTGCTGATGCCCAACAACCCGCGCGGCGGTGGCGTCAGCCGCCGTATCGAGGGCGAAGACCGTGCCGACCTGAAAGAAGCCATGGACCAGCTGGTGTACCCACAGGGCGCCAGCATCATCGCCCGCACCGCAGGCATTGGCCGCAGCGCGCCAGAACTGCAATGGGACTTGAACTACCTGACCAAGCTGTGGTCAGCCATTGATGAAGCAGGCAAGGCCGGTAAAGGCGCTTTCCTGATTTACCAAGAGTCGTCCCTGGTGATCCGCGCGATCCGCGACTACTTCCACAACGACGTGGGCGATATCCTCATCGACACCGACGACATCTTTGAGCAGGCGCACCAGTTTATGGCGCACGTCATGCCCGAGCATGCCAGCAAGGTCAAGCGCTACCGCGACGACGTGCCGCTGTTCAGCCGCTTCCAGATCGAGCACCAAATTGAGTCGGCCTACGCCCGCAC
>JAYVDN010000587.1:0-8888 GCA_043749385.1 Polaromonas sp. | reverse complement strand
GCCACATATTCGGCGTCCAAGCGCTCAGGCATGGAGAAATCTACCTGCATGGTGCCGCACTGCCACTGGCGGCCCAGCGCGTCTTTCAGGGTGTATTCGATCTTCGGGCCGTAAAAAGCGCCGTCACCCGGCGACAGCTCGTACTGGCAGCCGCTGCGCTTGAGCGATTCAATCAGCGCCGCTTCGGCTTTGTCCCAGCTCTCGTCACTGCCAATGCGCGCCTCGGGCCGCGTGGCCACCTTGTAGATGATGTTTTTAAAACCAAAGTCGGTATAGACCTTTTGCAGCAGCTCGGTGTACTGCACGCATTCGTCCAAAATCATGTCTTCGGTGCAAAAGATGTGCCCATCATCCTGCGTAAAGCCACGCACCCGCATGATGCCGTGCAGCCCGCCAGTGGGCTCGTTGCGGTGGCACTGGCCAAACTCGCCGTAGCGTAGCGGCAGGTCGCGGTAGCTTTTGATGCCCTGCTTGAAGATGAGGATGTGGCCGGGGCAGTTCATCGGTTTGAGGGCATATTCGCGCTTTTCACTCTCGGTGGTGAACATGTTGTCGCGGTACTTGTCCCAGTGCCCCGTTTTCTCCCACAGGCTTTTGTCGATAATCTGCGGGCCTTTGACCTCCAGGTAGCCATTGTCTTGGTAGACGCGGCGCATGTATTGCTCGACCTGCTGCCACACCGTCCAGCCCTTGGGGTGCCAAAACACGGTGCCGGGGGAATGCTCGTCAATGTGGAACAAATCCAGCTCGCGGCCCAGCTTGCGGTGGTCGCGCTTTTCGGCTTCTTCCAGCATCGTCAGGTGCTGTTGCAGCTCGTCTTTGGTGGCCCAGGCCGTGCCATACACGCGTTGCAGCATCTCGTTGCGGTGGTCGCCGCGCCAGTAGGCTCCCGCCAGCTTCATTAGCTTGAAGTGTTTGAGCTTGCCGGTAGATGGCACGTGCGGGCCACGGCACAGATCTTCAAACTTGCCTTCGCGGTACAGCGACACGTCTTCGCCTGCCGGAATGCTGCCAATGATCTCGGCTTTGTACAGCTCGCCCATGCCTTTGAAATATTCAATCGCCTCGTCGCGCGGCAGCACGCGGCGCGTGACCGGCTCGTCTTTGTTGGCCAGCTCGGCCATCTTCTTTTCTATCGCGGTCAAATCTTCCGGCGTGAAGGGGCGCTTGTACGAAAAGTCGTAGAAAAAGCCGTTTTCAATGACCGGGCCAATAGTGACCTGCGCGTCGGGGAACAGCTCTTTGACGGCGTAGGCGAGCAAGTGAGCCGTGGAATGGCGAATCACATCCAGACCATCGGCATCTTTGGCGGTGATGATCGACAGCGCCGCGTTGCTGGCCATGCTGTAGCTGGTGTCTACCACTTTGGCCGAACCCTCGGGTTCGCTCATCAGCCGTACCTTGCCAGCCAATGCCGCCTTGGCCAAACCTGCGCCAATCGAAGCAGCCACTTCGGCCACCGTCACCGGGCCGGGGTAGTCACGTTGCGAACCGTCGGGGAGTGTAATTTGAACCATGGTAAATCTCTGAATGTATGATTTTGGGAGTGTGCCGTAGCACCCGCTGCGGCTGTAAAAATGCAAAAACGCGGCCCAAGACCGCGTTTTACTTTGTAAAGGGTAGCTGCTTGCGCAAGTCTACACGCGGACTCCTGCCGTTTTCGGCATATACAGCGTCGTCGTAGTTCGCGGTGTCATAACCAGCTTGCCTTTCTCATTCTTACGGTGCTGCGCCAGCGCGCTATTAATGGCGATATTTAATGGCGATATTTAATGGCGATATTTAATGGCGCTATTTTAACCCCATAACTCTAGTGGCAACCACAGCTGCAAATACCACTTTGCAGCGCTCAATGCACTGACCGCATGCACTATCATTGAAGCGTAAAACTTACTTTTTGGAGACCATCATGCACGCTTGGCTTTGTGAAAACCCCACCGGAATCGACGCCCTGACCTGGAAAGAGCTGCCCACCCCCGTGCCCGCTGCAGGCCAGGTGCTGATCGAGATCAAGGCGGCCAGCCTGAACTTTCCTGACATTTTGATTGTGCAGAACAAATACCAGATGAAGCCCGCCCTGCCCTTTGTCCCCGGCTCCGAGTACGCTGGCATTGTGCAGGCGGTGGGTGAAGGCGTGACGCATCTCAAGGTGGGGCAGTCGGTGGCATGCCTATCTGGCACGGGCGGCTTTGGCACCCACACATTGGCACCGGCCGCGCTGTGCATGCCGCTGCCACCCGGTTTTGGCCATGTCGATGCGGCGGCTTTCATCATGATCTACGCCACCTCGCACCACGCCTTGGTAGACCGCGCCCAGCTCAAAGCGGGGGAAATCGTGCTAATTCTGGGCGCTGCGGGCGGTGTGGGCACCGCCGCTATCCAAATTGCCAAAGCCATGGGTGCCAAGGTGATAGCCGCAGCCTCCACCGACGAGAAATGCGCGCTGTGCAAGTCGATTGGTGCGGACGCGACCATCAACTACAGCCAAGGCAACCTGCGGGACGCCATCAAAGCCGCGACCGAAGCCTTGGGCGGGAAGGGTGGCCCCGATGTGATCTATGACCCCGTGGGCGGCGAGATGGCCGAGCCCGCCTTCCGTTCGATTGGCTGGCGTGGCCGCTACCTGGTGGTGGGTTTTGCCAACGGGCCAATTCCGGCGCTGCCGTTTAACTTGGCGCTGCTCAAAGGCGCGTCGATCGTCGGTGTGTTTTGGGGTGACTTTGCCAAGCGCGAACCTAAGCAGAATGCCGCCATGATGGCCGAGCTGGCCCAGTGGTATGGCGCAGGCAAGGTGAAACCCGTGATCGACCGCACCATGCCCATGAGCGAACTGAAAGCCGCCTACGCGCATATGGGCTCACGCGGGGTGATGGGCAAGCTGGTGATGGTGAACTGAGGCCTTTGGCGGCGATTGGCCGCGGCGTGGGCCGTGGCGCTGCAACTCCCAGCAAGCGCTCGAGACCTGCGCGGAGCCGGAAAAACACCGCTGGCTGACCCGCTGGGCACTATATATTTAGGAGCTGCTCCCGCCATATTCTATTGGTCTACAGGCCAATTAGTATATTAAAAATGGCCCAAAACGGGCTGTTTTCAGGGCTCCAGGCGCTGTCGCGGCTTGAAAATCGGCTCCAAGTCCGAAAATTGTCGGTTTTTGAACCATTTTTTAGGTACCTATCAGCCTGCAGCCCAATAGAATATCGCGGGAGCAGCTCCTACTTTGATAGTGCTTGCATCTCCCTTGGAGTCAACTTTCAAGTTGCACAGCACGGTGCATTGTCGCAGCGGCTTTCGCAGCCACCTCTGCCGCTGGCAGGGTTTTCAACCGATGGTCACTCCACACCTGGCGCCACAGCCGCGCACCGCTCTGGCCGTGGTGCAGGCCTAGCATGTGGCGGGCTATGCTGTACCACGGCGTGCCTCGTGAAGCGTACTCGCGCTGCATGTACTGCACCATCTGCGCTTCCACGCTGTCGCGTGTGATGCCTGCGCGGGCTTGGTTGTCGCTGTAAAACTGCGCATCCCATGCGCTAAGCCACCACGGGTTGTGGTAGGCCTCGCGGCCCACCATCACGCCGTCGATGTAGGGCAGCTCATGGGCTACCTGCTCGGGGGTGTTGATACCGCCGTTCAGGGCAATCACCAAGTGCGGAAACTCTTTTTTCAGCCGGTGCACCAGCTCGTAGCGCAGGGGCGGCACCTCGCGGTTTTGCTTAGGGCTTAGGCCTTGCAGCCAGGCATTGCGGGCATGCACGATGAATACTTCGCAGCCCGCATCGGCTACAGTACCGACAAAATCGCGCACAAACTCGTAGCTCTCGGTTTTGTCAATGCCAATGCGGTGCTTGACTGTTACCGGGATGCTCACCACGTCCTGCATGGCTTTCACACAGTCGGCCACCAGTTGCGGCTCCGCCATCAGGCAGGCGCCAAAGGCACCGCGCTGCACCCGCTCGCTGGGGCAGCCGCAGTTCAGGTTGATCTCGTCGTAGCCCCATTGTTCGCCCAGCTTGGCGGCTTGGGCCAGGTCGGCAGGTTCGCTGCCGCCTAGTTGCAAGGCCACGGGGTGTTCTTCGGCGTTAAAGTCCAGATGGCGCGGCACATCGCCATGCAGTAGCGCGCCGGTGGTCACCATCTCGGTGTACAGCAGGGTGTTTTTACTCAGCAGGCGGTGAAAGTAGCGGCAATGCCGGTCGGTCCAGTCCATCATGGGGGCTACGGACAGCTTCCAGCGGTGGGTGTATTTTGGGTCGGTCAACAAAGGCATGGGGGGATTATCCCAGCCTATCCACTACACTCGCGCACATACTCTGTTGCTACCCACCCTATGAACTCTCTTGTCAAAACACTCGTTTGTAGCCTGGCATTGCTAGCCTCTGGGCATAGCTTTGCGCTGTACCGCTGTGGTAACGTGTTCCAAGACCGGCCTTGCGATGGGGGGGATGCGCAAGCGGCACCGGCGGCCTCGGCCCGTCCGGCAGCCACTACCAAACCCCCGGCAGACAACGCCGCCAACCCGCCGGCTGGTACCGTGTCACCGTTTGCCATGGCCTGCTCGCGCGTGGGCAAAAGTTCTCTGGACATTATCTGGAAGCGCGAGGCTGGTGCTTTGCGCGAGGCACAGTACGCCAACGCCGAGGGCAACCCCGACCACAAAAACCTGGTTGACGCCGTTTATGAGCAGCGCGGCACTGCGCCGCACATACGCGCCGCCATTGAGGCCGATTGCATTGGCGAGAAACAACGCGCAGCGGACGCCAATGCGGCCCTGGCCGCTGTGCAAAGAAGTCAAGGCACAGCGGCCGCCCCCGCCCGTGCTGCACCCGCGGCGGGCACAGCCCCGCTGGCCGTAGCCGCAGCACCCGCAGGCAAAGCCAACGACAGTGCGGCCCAGTGCGCCAACCTCAGCAGCCAACTGACGGCCGTGCAAGAGCGGGCTCGCAAGGGCGGCGGCGTAGCAGCCATGGAGCAAATCAACAGCGAGCGCCGTGCCATCGACAGCAAAATCAGCGCTGCCAAGTGCTGACACACCAGCCATGCCCAGCATCGTTGTTGACGTCCGCAGAACCTATACCGAGGCCCAGGAGGCTGAGATACTGCAGGCGGTCCATACCGCGCTGGTGGTGGCGTTTAAGATTTTGCCCAGCCGGCGCAATCTCATTTTGCACTGCCACAAACCGCAGCGATTTTTAGGTGCTCCAGACTGTGAAGATCCAGACCGTTTGACCAACATCAGCATATTTGTCTTGCGTGGCCGCAGCGTCAACGCCAAGCGCCAGCTGTATAAAAACATCGTGGAGAACCTGGCACCTCTTGGCATTCCAGCCCACTGCATCTTGATCAAACTGCACGAGATGGACCCTGAGAATGTGGGCGTGCGCGGCGGGCAAGCCGTGTGCGATGTCGATTTGGGTTATTCAGTCGATGTCTGAATCTGCTGCGCCAACGCCCATAGGGCATGCTCCTGCACGAGCGGTGTAGCCTGCCGTAGCGCTGTTTGCAGAACGTTGCCAATTGCGGTTTTCTCGTTGGCAACCAAACGACTGCGCAGAGCATTGCCCATCGCCACGGCAATGTTGCGTTGCCAGCGTTCATGCCCAATACGGCGAATCGGGCTGCCTTCGGTGTGCTTTAAAAACTCGTCCTCTGTCCAGGCAAACAAAGTGACGAGCTGCTGTCCCGTCAAGCCGGTGCGCTCGTCAAAATCTGGCAAGGCACTGCGCTGCGCAAACTTGTTCCACGGGCACACCAGCTGGCAGTCGTCGCAGCCGTAGATGCGGTTGCCTATCAGCGCTCGCAGCTCTAGCGGAATGGGGCCTGCATGCTCTATCGTTAAATACGAAATGCAGCGGCGTGCGTCCAACACGCCAGGCGAGAGGATGGCCTGGGTGGGGCACACGTCGATGCAGGCGCTGCAGGTGCCGCAGTGGGGTGCTGTGGGCTCGGTCAGCGGCAGAGTCAGGTTGATGTAAATTTCGCCCAAAAAGTATGCACTGCCCGCCTCACGCGACAGCACCAGAGTGTGCTTGCCGCGCCAGCCCAGGCCGCTGCGGGTGGCCAGCTCGGCTTCTAGCACGGGGGCGGAGTCGGTGAAGGCGCGGTACGCTAAGAGTGGCAAGCCGGTGTCGCCTGCAAGTTCAGCGCGCGCCGCATTGTGCACTTCCAGCTCTTGCCCAATGCGGTCAGCCAACTTTTGCAATCGGTTGCGCAACACTTTGTGATAGTCGCGCCCTCTGGCGTACATCGACACGATGGCCTCGGAGGGGCGGTTTAAGCGGCCCAACTCTATGCTTTGCCAGCCCTGTGGCGTGCTGCGCGGCAGGTAGTCCATCCGGGCGGTGATGACGCTCACGGTGCCGGGCACCAGCTCGGCCGGGCGGGCGCGGCGCATGCCGTGCGCGGCCATATACTGCATGTCACCATGAAAACCTTTGTCCAGCCAAGCCTGCAAACCGGGCTCGGCTGTGCTCAAATCGATGGGGGCTACGCCAATTTGCGAAAATCCCAGTTCAAGCGCCCATTGGCGAATTTTGGAGAGAAGTTGAACGCTGTCAGTCACGATGCCTTGATTGTAGAAACTTATGTGTGGCCCACTGAGGATGCCACACAAGTGTGGGCTGCGGCATTGGCACGCAAGGCCGCGCTGCGCAATGCCATTATCGAGCTGCACGGCGAGCTGGGCGCAGGCAAAACGACCTTGGTGCGGCATTTGCTGCGCGCGCTGGGTGTGCAAGGCCGCATCAAAAGCCCCAGCTATGCGGTGGTAGAGCCGCATGTGGCGGCTACCGACGTGGGTGATTTGAACATTTCGCATTTTGATTTTTACCGCTTTACCGACCCGCGCGAATGGGAAGACGCTGGCTTTCGCGACATCTTTACCGCGCCGGGCCTCAAACTCATCGAATGGGCCGACAACGCGCGCGCCGCCCTGCCCGTGCCTGACCTGGCACTGCACATTACCGTGGGCGCTGACGACAGCCGCACCGTGCAACTACGGGCCTACACGCCTACCGGCCAGGCGCTGGCGGCATGACTACAGAGCGCGGCTCACCGCCAAGCGCTGCACGCGCTATCACGCGCCGCCAGGCCGTGGGCGCAGGCACACTCGTACTTTTGCTTACCCAGGCAGACATTGCCTGGGGTGCCAGCATTTTGGCCGTGCGCGTATGGCCTGCGGACGACTACACCCGCGTCACTATCGAGAGCGATGGCAAGCTCACCACCAAGCAGCTCTTTGTCACCACGCCGCCGCGCTTGGCCGTAGACATTGAAGGCGTGGAACTCAGCCCCGAGCTGCGTGAGCTGGTAGGCCGCGTCAAGCCCGACGACCCGTATATCAACGGCATCCGTGTAGGCCAAAACGCGCCTGGTGTGGTGCGCCTGGTGATCGACCTCAAACAAGCCGCCCTGCCGCAGGTGTTTAACCTGCAGCCTGTGGCCGCCTACCAGCACCGCCTGGTGCTAGACCTCTATCCCACGCTGGCCATTGACCCGCTGGCAGCCTTGATTAACGAGCGCTTGAACGAAGCTCCGTCCACTTCGCTGGATGCGCACAGCCCCAAATCAAGCCCCAAATCAAGCCCTACAGCCAGCCCCACGCGCGACCCCTTGGGCGAGCTGATTGCCCAGCAAAGCAGTGGCAGCAAAACGCCCAGCCCGGCAAGCTCCAGCCCCTCCCACGCTACTAGTTCCGTAGCTGCTCGCGCAAGCGCCACAGCCCCTACCGGCAAAAACACGGCCAAAACCCCCTCTAAAACCGACCGCCTCATCATCATCGCGCTGGACCCCGGCCACGGCGGCGAAGACCCCGGTGCCATCGGCCCGCAGGGCACGCAAGAAAAAGACGTGGTGCTCTCGGTCGCACTCAAGCTGCGCGAACGCATCAACGCCACCAGCGTCAACGGCAACCCCATGCGCGCCTACCTCACCCGCGATGCAGACTTTTTTGTACCCCTGCAGGTGCGGGTGCAAAAAGCGCAAAAGGTCAAAGCCGATTTGTTCATCAGCATCCACGCCGATGCCTTCACCGTGCCTACCGCACGCGGTGCCAGCGTGTTCGCGCTGAGTGAAAAAGGCGCGTCCAGCGCCGCAGCCAAGTATATGGCCGACAAAGAAAACAGCGCCGACTTGATTGGCGGTGTGAACGTGAAAGTGAAAGACGCCACGGTGCAGCGCGCCATTCTGGACATGAGCACCACCGCGCAAATCAACGACAGCCTCAAGCTGGGCGGCAGTCTGTTGGGCGAGATCGGCGGCTTTGCCAAGCTGCACAAGCCGCGCGTAGAGCAGGCAGGGTTTGCCGTGCTCAAAGCCCCAGACATCCCCAGCGTACTCATAGAAACCGCCTTCATCAGCAACCCCGAAGAAGAGCAGCGCCTGCGCAGTATGGAGTACCAAGACCAGCTGGCCGACGCCATGCTGCGCGGCCTGCAGCGCTACTTTGCCAAGAACCCGCCGCTGGCGCGGTCCCGTTCCAGCTCTTGAAGTGTGTTGCAGGGAACTACTGATTTAATAGCTGCTCCCGCGATATTTTGTTGGGCTGCAGCCTGATACGCATCTAAATTTTTGACTGGAGCAGGCCGACGGTGCACTCAGAGAGATTCGGCGAGTCTTGTACGGGAGCAGGCCGGCGGCGTACTCAGCTCCGCGGCTGTCCCCCGTTGCGGCCTAGGGCCGCCGCCTCCTCCTTGATGCCGCTGCGCTGAGTACACCGCCGATCTGCTCTCGCGACCATGGTGGGCGATCTACCGCCAGCCTCCCAACCATCCCAATACGCAGCTCTGGTGCTTGGCGTGCACAGCGCAGCGGCATAAAGGAGCAACTGTGTTCAAAGTCAAGTTGTTTTTAAGTAATTTCAATGTTTGTGATCCTGTGCATAAGTAGCACTCCAA
>JAYVDN010000586.1:0-1505 GCA_043749385.1 Polaromonas sp. | reverse complement strand
CAGCCAGCTCTCCAGTAACGAAGCGCAAAACCCGAGTCACCAGCCAGCGCTGGGGTGTGCGGGGTGATCTGCCAGACCTGAACGTGTGGTTGGCGCTGGCAGTGCAGGAGCACCCGCACCACGCTGTGGCCTCGCGCTACTGGCAAGCGCACCAAGCATCCATGCCCGCCCCCAAGGGTACGCTGCCGCTCAAGCTGTATTTCTGCCGCCAAACCGCGATGGGCTTGGTGCAGCTGCTGTGCCAGCCTGGCGTGATGGGTGAGGGGGCGCTTACACTGGACGCCGCCTGGGCGCTGTACCAGCGCATTCGGGCGCTGCCCAGCATTGGCCTGCTGGCAGAGCCGCCCGACAATGAGGCGGCCCTGGGCAGCCTCTTGGCCAGCCAAGGCGGTGCGCCGGCCAGCCTGTGGCACAGCGCCAACCTGGCCGCGCTGGCGCAAAGCAGCGGCCTGCGTTTGGTAAGCTTTGACTACAACCTGCAGCGCCTTGGGGTGCCTGGCTTTTTGCTGCTGCAGCCGGACGCCTAGGCTGAAGCGCAGACTGTCGCCGGACTGTGGCAGCGCCGACGCTGGCTACAATCAGCCTTGCCACGCAACTTGTGCAACTTGTATTTGCTACTTACGCCCCTATCTACTGGGGCGTAGTTATTTGTTTTGACCCTTCCTACCTGCCATGACCAAAAAAACCCTCGCCTTCCAAGCCGAAGTAGCCCAGCTGCTGCACCTCGTCACCCATTCCCTGTACAGCAACAAAGAAATTTTTGTCCGCGAGCTGGTGTCCAACGCGTCTGACGCGTGCGACAAACTGCGCTTTGAGGCCATCAACACCCCCGCTTTGTACGAAGACGCGCCCAATCTGGAAGTGCGCATCAGCTACGACAAAGATGCCAAGACGCTGACCATTACCGACAACGGCATTGGCATGACGCAGCAAGAGGCCATTGACCACCTGGGCACGATTGCCAAGAGCGGCACCAAAGACTTTATGGGCAAGCTGGCGGATGCGCAAAAGTCCGATGCCAAAGACCAAGGCGCGTTGATCGGCCAGTTTGGCGTGGGTTTTTATTCGGGCTTTATGGTGGCCGACAAGATCACCGTCGAGTCGCGCCGCGCGGGCCTCAAAGCCCACGAAGGCGTGCGCTGGGTGAGCGGCGGCACGGGCGAGTTTGAGGTAGAGGCCATTACCCACCCCGCACGCGGCACCAGCATTACATTGCACCTGCGTGACGACGCGCTGGAGTATGCCAACACCTACAAGCTCAAGGGCATTATCAGCAAATATTCAGACCACATCAGCCTGCCCATTTTGATGGAAAAGGAAGAGTGGAAAGAGGGCGAAGCCATCGACGCAGCCGACCCGAGCAAAGGCACCAAAGGCGGCGGCATGCACAAGACGGGTGAATGGGAGCAGGCTAACGCGGCAGCTGCGCTGTGGAGCCGCCCCAAGAAAGACATCACCAAAGAACACTACGACGACTTCTACAAGCAGATCAGCCACGACCAGGA
>JAYVDN010000585.1:0-3889 GCA_043749385.1 Polaromonas sp. | reverse complement strand
GCCCAGTGCCCACATCCACGAGGTAATTTGCGCAGGCGTGGCTCCGAAGCCCAGCGCTGCTTGGAAGACGATGGCCACCGAACTGGTAAAGCCTACCAGGACGGCAACAAAGCCTGCGGTGAATGAGGCGAGGGAAACGTCTTTGAAAAACTGCATGGCTGGATTAGGCCGCATTCCCGTCACGTCTTTGATGCCAATTTAGACGAGCCGGCCGCCGCTTGCGCGCATCAATGCAAGTTTAGATTTCAATTTTCGAGCCCAGCTCCACCACGGCGTTATTGGGCAGGCGCAAAAAGTCGGCGGCCGCGCTGGCGTTGTGGTGCATTTGCGCAAACAGCTTCTCCCGCCACTGCGCCATGCCGCCCCCAATGGTGGGCACCACGGTGTCGCGCGACAGAAAGTAGCTGGTTTGCATCGGGTCCAGCTCGCAGCCACGGCCTTTGATCTGCTGAAGGGCTTCGGGCACGTCGGGGTCGTTTTTAAAGCCAAAATTGAGGATCACTTGCCAGCAGTCGTGGCCCAGGGCTTCGATTTCTACGCGCTTGTTCAAGCCCACCCACGGCACCTCTTTGCTGCGCACCGTCACAAACAGGTTGTGGACGTGCAAAACTTTATTGTGTTTGAGGTTGTGCAGCAGGGCGTTGGGCACGGTGCCTGGCTCTCCACTCAAAAACACCGCAGTGCCCTCTACCCGGACTGGTGGGCTGACAAACACGGCCTCTAAAAAGCCTGTCAAATCCATGCCTTCTGCTTTTTGCTTTTCGGCCATGAGCCTGCGGCCTTGCTTCCAGGTAAACATCAGGGTAAATATGGCGGCACCAATCAGCAAGGGGAACCAGCCGCCGTCCAGCAGCTTGAGCATGTTGGAGGCCCAAAATGCCAGGTCCACCACAAAGAAGACGACGGTCGCGGCAATGCATAGCCACAGAGGGTATTTCCATGCGTAACGGATCACATAAAAAGTCAACACGGTCGTGATCAGCATGTCGGTGCATACCGCAATACCATAAGCCGAGGCCAGGGCGCCCGATGATTTGAACATCACCACGGCAAACGCAATGGCGACAAACAGCGCCCAGTTGACAAACGGGATGTAGATTTGCCCGGTGTCTTTGGCGGAGGTGTGCAGCATGCGCAGGCGCGGGAGATAGCCCAACTGCACCACCTGCTTGGTGACTGAAAATGCGCCTGAGATAAGAGCTTGTGATGCAATCACCGCTGCCATCGTGGCCAAAATCACCAAAGGCACCAAAAACCAATCCGGGGCCATCATGTAAAACGGGTTCTTCACCGTTTCTGGCCGCGCCAGCAGTAACGCACCTTGGCCGAAGTAGTTCAAGATAAGGCAGGGCATCACGACCGCAAACCAGGCGGTGCGAATGGGGCGTTTGCCAAAATGCCCCATGTCAGCGTAAAGCGCCTCAGCACCGGTCACGCACAACACCACCGCGCCCAAGATAATAAAGGCGACCTGGGTGTTGTGCCACATAAATAGCAGCGCGTAGTGCGGGCTGAGGGCTTTGAGAATCAAGGGGTTTTGCACGATGTGCGAGATGCCCAGTAAGGCTATGGTGGCAAACCACACCAAGGTGATGGGCCCAAAGAACTTGCCAATACCTCCTGTGCCGCGTTTTTGCACCATAAACAGCGCCAGCAAAATAACCAAGGAAAGGGGGACCACATAGGTTTTGAATTGCGGTGAGATCACTTCCAGGCCTTCCACTGCGCCCAGTACAGAGATCGCGGGCGTAATGACCCCGTCGCCATAAAACAGGCAGGTGCCAAAGATGCCGATGACCATCAGATTGCGTCGTAAATTGGGTTTTTCTTTGACAGCCCGTGATGCCAGTGTGAGCATGGCCACCAGGCCGCCTTCGCCTTCGTTGTCTGCGCGTAAGACCAACACAACGTATTTGATAGACACGATGACTGTGAGTGTCCAGACGATCATCGACAAAATGCCGTAGACATTGTCAGGCGTGAAAGCGACATGCCCCGAGCCAAAAATTTCCTTCATGGCATACAGCACGCTGGTGCCGATATCGCCGTAGACCACACCAATGGCCCCTATGGTCAGGGCGGTGAGAGAGGATTTTGTGGATTGCACGTGGTGGGCTCCGCGCGATGACTATGACGGGGGGTGTCAAGTGTGTTCCGCGCATTAGGTGGTTTGCGTTAAGTCTAGACAGGATTGTGCTCTCTGGCTGCCTGTTCTCGTTGTACGCCCTAATCGGAATGCCGTATTCCATGTTGCATCGCAACATTTCGTTGTAAATTGGCTGCACAACGTTGTAAATTGGACGACCGATTTAGCTCCCTTTGTTGTCAATCCATCGTGCCTTAAAGCAAATAAAGCGTTGAAAACAGTGTCAAAACGCGAGGAGTCTCCAATGGGAAAGTCTGACAAGTAGTTAAAATAAGTACTTAGGCATTACAAAATACCGATTTCCGTGTTTATAATTTACTAAGTTTACGCTCGTGACATTTGTCGCGCGATGTCGATTTAAGTTGTACCTCGGGGTGGTCGCTGATGTTTAATTCAGCAATATCAATACAATACGAGTGCAAGATAATGTAGTTTGCAATGATGCAATGTAAAGTTTGGGAATAAACGTTGGCCTCTTCCAAGGTGTTAAGCCTCTTAACCCTATTGAAATTGACGGTAAATCGACGTACTAATGCAATTGCGCTAGTACTTGTGATGGTGCTCGCACTTTTTTCGTCTCAGGCCGCTTTTGCTCAAACGCAAATTACCAACACGGCGTCAATTTCTGCGCCACCGACGGTTACCAATACCAATACCGCGACTACTTGCTTGGCTGGCACGTGTACTGCAATTGATCCCGACACCGTTACCGCCAGTTTGCCCCAGGTGTCCAAGAGCTTCTCTCCGAGCTCAATCGCTGCGGGTGGCACTTCTTTATTGGTACTTTCTTTTACCAACACTCACAAGCTGGCCACGGCCACATTTAGTAGCGTATTTACGGATTTGTACCCTGCTGGGCTGGTCAATGCATCATCCCCCAGTCCCGCCAGCACCTGTTTGACCCCCGGCATTACTGCGAATGCTGGTCAGGGTACGTTGACCGTTGCCATTGGGACTGGCATCGCTCCCAATTCGACCTGTACCGTATCGGTGGTGGTTACTTCGGCAGCGTCTCCGCAGGTGGTAAACACAATCCCGGTGGGCTCCTTGTCAACAAGCGTAGGCGCGAACTCCAACGCCACTACGGCCACTTTGACGGTGTCTCCGGTCGCTGATTTATCTGTTATCAAGACCGCGAGCGTGGCCACTCCGGTGCCAGGCGCTACATTTACTTACACCATTGTTCTGAGCAATGCGGGCCCCAGCACGGCCACTGGTGCAAGTTTTGCAGACGTTCTGCCTGTAGGTTTGGGCACCTTGACGGGTGTTGTCAGTCAGGTGAGTGTGGGTGCTAGCACCGCCAACTTTGTTGCGACCAGTACTAGTCTGGTTGGCTCGGCGACTATTCCTCCGCTTGGCAAGGTAACCATTACTTTCCAGGTCAGTGTTGCCCTGAGCGCAAGTGGCAGCGTGGTCAACGTCGCCAACGTCACGCCTCCAGCTGGCACCACCGACCCGACACCAGGCAATAACACCGCTACCGCCACCATCACGGTTGTATTGACCGACATCAGCACGACGATTGCCTTGCCCGCCAGCGCGGTCGCCGGCACCACCGTGACCGGCACGGTGACCTACAGCAACGCCACCAATGTGGCCACCACCTTCACCTCGACCATCAGCATCAACGGCTCGGCCACCACCGTGGTCACCTCGGTCGGCCCGAACACCAGCACCGCCGTGCCGATCAGCGTCTTCGTCGGCACCACGGGCGCCACCGTGACCGCCAACGCCAGCGGCAGC
>JAYVDN010000584.1:0-3490 GCA_043749385.1 Polaromonas sp. | reverse complement strand
TGTCTGGCAACCACGCCCACATTGAACGCTGGCGCACTGAGCAGCGGCGCGCGCTGACCGCGCGTTTGCGGCCTGATTTAATGTAAATGTGACGTAAATTTGGCACAACCCCGAGCGCGTCTTGGTGCTAAGTGCTAGACTGGTTTTCTATACTTCCATTGCCACGCCGTATTCGCTTCATCATGAGACCCCGCAAAACTGCATTTTCACCAGCGCATTGGGCCGTCGCCTGTAGCTTGGCTATGCTATCCCAGGGCGCTGGGGCTCAAACCAGGCCTTTGGACAACACGGCCAAAGTAGGCCTGGGTTTGTCGGTGGCCGACCAAGGCTATAAAGGGCTCGGTTTCAAGTCAACACTGCTGCCTGCGCTGCAAATCCAGACTTCACGTTTTTCGCTGCGCGGTACCAGCGCAGAATTCACAGTGACAGATCCTGCTAACCAAGACCTGTCAGTTAACTTGCGTGCGGATTTTTTGCTGCAGGGTTATAAAGAATCCGACGCCCCTATTTTTGCGGGTATGGCGCGGCGCAAACCCAGCTTGCTCTTGGGTGTGGGCACTAAATTTGTAACGCCGGTCGGGCAAGTATGGCTGGAGGCTGGGGCGGACGCGGCGGGCAACAGTAAAGGTTTGCGTGCCGAGGTGGGTTTGGGCTGGCGTATCGACTCCAGCTCATCATTAGGTAAGTGGTCGCTTACGCCGTATGTCAGCGCGCAGCACAATAGTGCTAAGCTAACCAACTACTATTACGGAGTGTCTGTGTCTGAAGCGGCGGCTGGCCGTGCGGCTTATGAGCCGGGTGCTGCTACCAACTTTAATTTGGGCTTGTCTGCCAGCACAGACCTGACGCCGAATCTCAGCCTGGTGCTGGGTGCTCGCTACCGTGGCTACGGCAGCAGCATTCGCCAAAGTCCCTTGGTGGACAGTGCGGGCGGTCTGAGTGGCACGGCATCTGTGTTGTACCGCCTTTACTAGGCTTGGCGGGCGGTGTCAGCGAGAGGGCATTACTTCGCGCTATAATGGAAGGCTTTTCGATCCTCTACCCGCCGCGACACACTCATGCAGTGAAAAGAGTCGCCCCTAGCGTAGCCGGCATGATCGAAGTGTGTGTAGAGAAATTTTATGAACTTGATCGAAACCCTCGAAAAAGAAGAAATTGCCCGTTTGGGTAAAGTCATCCCCGCATTCGCCCCTGGCGACACCGTCATTGTGAACGTCAACGTGGTTGAAGGTACGCGCAAGCGCGTGCAGGCCTACGAAGGTGTGGTGATTGCCAAACGCAACCGCGGCCTCAATAGCAGCTTTATCGTGCGCAAAATCTCCAGCGGTGAAGGCGTGGAGCGTACGTTCCAGCTGTACAGCCCCCTGATTGCCAGCATCGAGCTCAAGCGCCGTGGCGATGTGCGCCGTGCCAAGCTCTACTACCTGCGTGACCGTAGCGGCAAGTCGGCCCGTATTAAAGAAAAACTCACCCGCAGAACCGCTGCACCTACTGCCGTGGCAGCCCCTGCCGCAGCATAAAGCTTCCCGCTTTTCAAAAAACCGCCACAGCGTTAAGCCTGGCGGTTTTTTTATGTTTTTCAAAAGATTTGCATGACCTTCGTTTCTCTCGCCAAAATCCCCAACTTTGACCCGCGGGCTGTGCCCATTACCGGGTTCGACACGCATCTGGCGGCCGTTCCGGCAGCCGCGCTGAGCGCCCAGGCGCTGCGCCATCACTTTGCCAAGCCGCCGCAGTGGACGCCCGAGGTGCGCGAAGAGCCCAGCTTCAGTGACCGCCAGCCAGCCCAGGCTGCCGTGCTGATTGCCATCGCCTTGGCAGATGGCATTACCCGCCACGAGAACGCCGTTGTGCTCACCCAGCGTACCACCCACCTGTCCACCCACTCGGGGCAAATTGCATTTGCAGGCGGCAAGGTAGACGAGGCCGATGCAGATGCTGTTGCCGCCGCGTTGCGCGAGGCCCACGAAGAGGTGGGCTTGGACAGCCGCTATTGCGAGGTGCTGGGTACTTTGCCGAGCTACATCACAGGCACGGCCTTTCACATCACGCCCGTGGTGGCTTTGGTGCAGCCGGGCTTTACCCTGCAAGCCAACCCCGACGAGGTGGCCGATGTGTTTGAGGTGCCGCTGGCGTTTTTAATGAACCCTGCCCACCATGCGCGGCATGAATTGATGTGGTCCGACATGCGGCGAGAATGGTTCTCCATGCACTGGCAGGGCACGGCTGGTGCGCCGGATGACCGCTTTGTCTGGGGTGCTACGGCCGGTATGCTACGCAACCTGTATCGGTTCCTGATCGCTTGACCGTCTGGTGCCAGGTGGCGGCAAGGCCGGAGGGCTACTCCACACGGTGTAACTAAGTCACAGCCTAAGCGCGCTATGATTGTCATAGTTACGACTGATTGAGTATGAGTTTTTTCGCTATTCTTTTTGCACTGTTGATGGAGCAAATACGACCGTTACCGATGGGTAATGCGGTCTATGCACTGGCGCGCAGTTGGGCAGGTACGGCCAGCAAAACGCTCGATGCAGGCCAAACGCCCCATGGCTGGCTGGCCTGGAGTGCCGTGGTGCTTTTGCCTGCGGCTGCCGCTTTGGCAGTGCATTGGTTACTCGTTTGGACGCTGGGCTGGCCAGGGGTGGTATTGGCCTTTGTCATGCACGCAGCGGTTCTGTACGTGACATTGGGTTTTCGCCAGTTCAGCCACCATTTCACCACCATCCGCGAGGCCCTTGAGGCGGGTGACGAAGACGCTGCGCGTAAAGCCTTGGCCAGTTGGAAGCAGCTGGATGCCAGCGACCTGCCCAAGAGCGAAATCGTGCGCCATGTGATCGAGCACTCCGTGCTGGCCGCGCACCGCCATGTGTTTGGGGTGCTGGGTTGGTATGCGCTGCTGGCCGCTTTTGGTTTCGGGCCCGCAGGTGCCATCATCTACCGCATGAGTGAGTTTGCCCAGCGCTACTATGCCCGGCGCAGGGCCCAGCCGGGTAAGTTCCACACCAGCGCCACATTGCTGGCTGCCGCGCAGCAAGCTTGGCTGGTGGTGGACTGGCTGCCCGCGCGCGTGACATCATTAGGTTTTGCCATTGTGGGTAATTTTGAGGACGCCATCGACAGTTGGCGCAATTTTGCCCAGCGTCTGGCCCGCACTGGCTTGGCCGATGGCATGAACGATAACGATGGCGTGGTCTTGGCGGCTACCTCAGGGGCTTTGAATGTACGCTTGGGTGGCGAAGCCCTCAAAGAGGTTTTCTCTCCCTTGGCATCACAGGCTTTCCAGGCGGATGCAGCTGTGCCGTTAGGTGTCAACCCGACACCAGAGACTACGGCTGGCCGCGAGCCTGGCGTCGCCCATCTGCGCAGCATCGTGGGCTTGGTATGGCGCAGTGTCGTGCTGTGGATGCTGCTCCTGGCGCTGTTGTCTCTAGCGCGTTTATTGGGTTAGTTTGATCAGCATTTTAGGCCTGGAGGCCAATAAAAAATCGCG
>JAYVDN010000583.1:0-4482 GCA_043749385.1 Polaromonas sp. | reverse complement strand
TGGCCGATCCATGAGCTGCCGCGCTTCCACTCAGACGTAGCACCTGCCACGAGCACTTGCTCGGTGGTGGTTTCGTAGACTGCGGGGACTGCCACGATTTGCTTGCCTGCTGGGCGAACCAACACGCTCTCGGTCGCGGTCTTCAAAGAGCCTGGCACGACTTCGATGCGGCTGCCTGCTGGACGGGCCACCACTTGCTCGGTCACGGTGCGGTAAGGGATCTCGATCGGCTCGTATCGGATCGACTGAGGCGTGGCAATGACTTGCTCAGACACGGTCTTGAAGGTACCCGGCACAGCCTCTACACGGCGTGATGCAGGACGGTCAACCACTTGCTCAGACACGGTCTTGTAGGTAGCCGGTACTACAACGATCTGCTTTTGCTCTGGCTTGGCAACCACGCGCTCTGCTACGGTTTTGTAGGTAGCGGGGATGACTTCGATGCGGCTGCTGGCTGCAGTCACTTCAACTTGCTGTGTTTCGGTCTTGTAGGTGCCGGGGATGGGCTCGGTACGGCTGCTGGCTGGCACCACCACGACGTTTTCGGTCACGGTGTTGTACACAGCAGGAATGGTCTCGTAGCGCTTGGTGGCTGGCGTGACAACGATGTCTTCGGTCACGTTTTTGTACGTGGCTGGAATGGTTTCGTAGCGCTTCGTAGCTGGGGTCACCAGCACTTGCTCTTCTACCATTTTGAAGGTAGCAGGGATCACTTCAGCGCGCTTGCCGGCTGGGCGGGCAACCACTTCTTCAGTGACCATTTTGAAGGTGGCTGGAATCACTTCTGCGCGCTTGCCGGCTGGGCGAACCAGCACTTGCTCTTCTACGGTCTTGTAGGTGGCAGGGATCACTTCGCTGCGCTTGCTGGCTGGGCGAACCAACACTTGCTCTTCGACCATCTTGTAGGTAGCTGGCACAACCACGCCACCTTTGGTAGCTGGGCGAACTACGACTTGCTCTTCTACGGTTTTATAGGTAGCAGGCACCACTTCGCTGCGCTTGCCGGCTGGGCGAACCAGCACTTGCTCTTCTACGGTTTTGTAAGTTGCGGGCACCACAACGCCATTTTTTGTCGCGGGGCGTACCAAAACTTGCTCTTCAACCGTCTTGTAGGTAGCAGGGATGGTTTCGTAGCGCTTGGAAGCTTCGCGCACGGTCTCTTCACGGTCTTCAAAGCCCATCTTGGCGGGGATCACGCGTGCGCGTGAGCCAGCGGCTTGGGTGACAACTTGCTGGGTCTGCGTTTCAAAGCGCGCCGGCACGGTTACTTTGGCGTAGCACTCGCCGGGGGCAGCGTTGGCTGGGCCAGTAGAAGGGGTTTGCGCAGAAGCGCTAAACACTGATGCGGCGGCGGCCGCGATGGAGGTAACAACAAAGCGTTTCATGGTGCAAGAGTCCCAAAAAAAAAGAAGGATTAGGTTATATTTAGACAGTCACATTGTTCAAGCTTGAAAAGATAGAACAACACGGATTGCTATTATGGGCGAGGCCAGTGCACATATGTTGCGACGTGCAACCCTGCGCTTGACGGGCGTATCATCGTTTATTTACAACACTGTTTACATAATTTGTTTTCTTACATAGTAGGTTAGCGTGACACAATGCACGATCTACTTGCGCTTTTGTGTCAAAAAATACCAGCTACCCGAATCTGTGTTTTTACACATGATTACAAATTAAATGAAAAACCCCTGAACTTCGCGGGGCTAGGTGACAAAAGCATGACAAGTGCGGCGCCAAAAACACGGGCGTGATGGGCCAACGCCCTAAAATTGGCACCTTATGCAGCAAAGAAAACGAATCGTGGTGGGCCTGAGTGGTGGCGTGGACTCCGCCGTGAGCGCCTACCTGCTCCAGCAACAAGGCCACGAGGTAATTGGCATTTTCATGAAGAACTGGGAAGACGATGACCGTCCCGCCGGAACCAGTGAAGACGACAGCGCCTACTGCACCAGCAACATCGATTTTGTCGATGCGGCAGCGGTGGCCGACGTGCTGGGCATAGAGATAGAGCATGTGAACTTTGCAGCCGACTACAAAGACCGCGTGTTTGCCGAGTTTGTGCGTGAATACCAAGCGGGCCGCACGCCTAACCCCGATATTTTGTGCAACGCCGAGATCAAGTTCAAGTCCTTCTTGGACCACGCTATGCGTTTGGGAGCTGAAAAGATAGCCACGGGGCACTACGCCCGGGTGCGCCACAACCCGGCCACGGGACTGCATGAACTGCTCAAGGGCCTGGACCCAGGCAAAGACCAAAGCTATTTTTTGCACCGCTTGAACCAGGCCCAGCTTGCCAAAACGCTCTTCCCCGTGGGCGAGCTACACAAGAGCGAGGTGCGCCGTATCGCCCAGGAAATAGGCTTGCCCAACGCTAAGAAGAAAGACTCCACGGGCATCTGCTTCATTGGCGAGCGGCCGTTCAGAGAGTTTTTAAACCGCTACATCAGCAAAGAGCCTGGCCCGATCAAGAACGACAAAGGCCAGACCATCGGCCAGCATGTGGGCCTGAGCTTCTACACGCTAGGCCAACGCCAAGGCCTGGGCATTGGCGGGCTGAAAGCCAAGGGAGCCGAGCTGCAAGCAGCGCACGCGCGCGGTCAGCGCGGCGTGGGTGAGCACGCGCCCTGGTTTGTAGCGCGCAAAGAGATGGACAAGAATACTCTGTGGGTGGTGCAGGGGCACGAGCACCCGTGGCTGCAATCGTCCCGTCTGCATGCCGACGACATCAGCTGGTGCGCAGGCGCGCCACCAGCCGACGGCCACTACGGCAGCAAAGCGCGCTACCGCCAGGCAGACGCTGCTTGTACGCTGTCGCATGCCAACGCTGCGGGCTTTGACTTGCAGTTTCCGCAGGCCCAGTGGGCGGTCACACCGGGGCAGTCGGCCGTACTGTACGACGGCGATGTGTGTTTAGGCGGCGGAGTGATCGCCTCGAGCACCTAAAACGGCGTTTGACATGCCTTTTTACATACCCAAAAAGGCTGCAGCCCTTTAAAATATAGCGGGAGCAGCTACTGAATCCATAGTGAAGTATTATTCACTCAAACGCTGCACACCGGGCAGTTCGCAGGCATATACCGCGTTGCGCAGCGCCGCGATGGCCTCATAGCGGGTAAAGCTGCGCCGCCAGGCCAGCACCACGCGGCGGGTGGGGGCTTCGCCCTCAAACGGGATGTAGCGCACATAGGTTTCATCGTCTGCGTGCATCTCTGGCGCCACCGTTTTGCCTTGGGCGGCGGTCTTGGCTGTCGCTTTCGCAGCTACTTTAGCGGCAGCCTTGGCGGTTACCTTGGAACTGGTTTTGGCCGCTGCCCGGGATGCTGCCGCCGCTTTGCCAGCTTTCTGCGCCAGCGCGGCCTGCTGCTGCAAGGCTTGGCGCGGCACGCTGAGCTGGGGCACCACCGTCACGCCCATGCCTGCGGCCACCATGTGCTTGATGGTCTCCAGCGACGAGCCTTCAAAGCTTTTGCGAATACCCTCGGCGCCGCTGGAGAAACGCGCAAACTCGGGGCACACCTCCAGCACATGGTCGCGAAAGCAGTGGCCGTTGCCCAGCAGCAGCATGGTCTCGGCCTTGAGTTCTTCGGCGCTGATACTGCTGCGCGTCGCCAGCGCGTGCGTACTGGGCACCGCCACCATGAACGGCTCGTCGTACAGCGGTGCCGTAGCCAGCCCCGTGTCGGGAAAAGGCTCGGCCAAAATCGCGCAGTCAATCTCGCCGGTGCGCAGCATCTCCAGCAGTTTGACGGTAAAGTTTTCTTGCAGCATGAGGGGCATTTGTGGCGAGCGCGCAATGGCTTGGCGCACCAGCGCGGGCAACAAGTAAGGCCCGATGGTGTAGATCACCCCCAAGGTCAAAGCGCCCGCCAGCGGCTCTTTGCCGCGCTTGGCAATCTCGCGGATATTGGCCGCCTGCTCCAGCACCGACTGCGCTTGGCGCACGATTTCTTCGCCCAGCGGGGTCACGGTGACTTCATTGGCGCTGCGCTCAAAAAGCTTGACCTCCAGCTCTTCTTCCAGCTTTTTGATCGACACACTTAAGGTAGGCTGCGAGATAAAGCAGGCGTCTGCCGCCCGGCCAAAATGCTTTTCTCGGGCGACGGCGACGATGTATTTGAGTTCGGTGAGGGTCATGGGGCTTTCCAGTGCCTGTAGTTTATGCGCTCGGGCACTCTCACGCTGGCCGGCTTTGCAGCTGGCGTCGTGAGCGCTCAGCCGCCGTTTCAACCGCCGTTTCAGCGGCCAGAACCATGTCATCCAGCGCCGGATAGGAAAATAAATGCTATATATTAAATAGCTGCTCCCGCGATATTCTATTAGCCTGCAGCCAGATTGACATCTTAAAAGCAGGTCAAAATCGCTGTTTTGCAACCTTCGGAAGCCTCTTAGCGCATACATATCGGCTGAAATCGGTGAATTCATCGGTTTGGGAGCCTTTTTTAAGGTGCTAAACGGGCTGCAGACCAATAGAATATCGCG